>DGOU01000167.1:0-3720 GCA_002390165.1 Lutibacter sp. UBA4458 | reverse complement strand
AAGCTGAATTTGATGGCTGGTTCGTTGCATTGGTGCAAAAATAAAAAAAAAGTCTGTTTAAAAATGGTATAAATTTCATTTTGTCAAACTGAGCTTGTCGAAGTTGACTTTGATGTCCGTTAGTTAAAATATTTCAACAAGCTCAATATGACAGAGAACTTCACTTTTTAGAAGGCCTTTTTATAATTGTATACAGATATTAAATCATCTATTTGTATTTAGGTGCTTTAACTATGAATTGCTCTGTTAGCCACATCTAAACATGCTTCTTTAAAGGCTTCTGTGTAGGTAGGATGCGCATGAGAAGAGCGAGCAATATCTTCTGAAGAGGCTCTAAATTCCATTGCAATTACAGCCTCAGCAATCATATCAGCAGCTCTAGCTCCAATCATATGAACGCCTAAAATTTCATCAGTTTTTGCATCTGCCAAAACTTTAATTTGCCCATCAATATCCATACTAGCTCTTGCTCTACCTAAAGCACGCATAGCAAAAGTACCTACATTATAATTTATTCCTTCTGTTTTAAGTTGTTCTTCGGTTTTTCCAACAGCAGCAACTTCTGGCCATGTATAAACAACACCTGGAATTAAATTATAATTAATATGAGGTTTTTGACCTGCAATAATTTCTGCAACCATTGTTCCTTCTTCTTCTGCTTTATGTGCTAACATGGCGCCTTTAACTACATCGCCAATTGCATAAATGTTAGAAATATTAGTTTGGAGATTTGTATTAGTTTCAATCTGACCACGGTCGGTAACTTTAATTTGAACATTTTCTAGTCCTAAACCAGCAGTATAAGGTTTTCTTCCAACAGAAATCAACGAATAATCTCCAATAAATTCTGCAGGATTTCCTTTTTTATCGTCTGCAATTATTTTTACTTCATTGCCAGTGTTTTTAACAGAAGTAACTTTGTGGCTTGTATAAAATTTTACACCTTGCTTTTTTAAAGATTTTTGTAACTCTTTTGCCAGCATAGCATCCATTCCAGGAATTATGGTTGGCATAAATTCAATTATAGACACTTTAGATCCTAATCTGTTATAAACAGAGCCAAGTTCTAAACCAATAACTCCACCGCCAATTACCATTAAATGTTTAGGAATTTCTTTTAAACTTAATGCCTCGGTTGAGGTAATAACTCGTTTTTTATCTATTTTAATAAAAGGTAAGCTCGCTGGTTTTGAGCCAGTTGCGATAATAATATTTTTAGCTTCAATTTCTTCTGAAGAGTCGTCACTTTTTAAAATAGATAGGTGAGTAGTGTCTATAAAACTTCCTACTCCTTGAAACATGGTTACTTTATTTTTATCCATTAAAAAATTAATTCCGCCAGATGTTTGAGCAACTACTTCATTTTTGCGAGTAATCATTTGTTCAAAATTCACTTTTAATTCGCCAGTTTCAATGCCATGGGTTTTAAAATGTTTTACGGCATCATAATAATGATGAGAAGAGTCTAAAAGTGCCTTGGAAGGAATGCATCCTACATTAAGGCAGGTTCCTCCTAAAGTTTTATATTTTTCAATAATGGCAGTTTTTAAACCAAGTTGAGCGCATCTAATGGCTGCAACATATCCTCCAGGTCCTGAGCCGATAACGGCTACGTCAAATGATTTCATTTTTAAAAGTTAGAGTTAAAAAAACAAAAATAGGATAATTTTTATCCTATTCCTTTTTAAATTTAAATAAAAATAAAAACTTATTTAACCTTGTAAATAAAACAACTACTGTGGGTGTAGTATTTTATTTGGTTAAATAAGCTTTTATTATTGCTAAGAGGTAATTTATTTTACTTCTTAACTACAGCTGTGGGGCAGTTGTATATTTTATAGCATGATGCATTTTTTCGGCTTAATTAATTTGCCTATTTTATCTAAATAGCTAAAGTCTGGAGCTAAAGTATTTATGTATAATTTTTTAGATTCTTTTTGCATTGCTTTTTTAGTATTTTTGATTACTTTAAAATGAGTCTTCTGATTATTTTTTAAAGGGGATGACGATTTCATATTAGAATGGATTTTAGGGTTGAATTATTTTTTTATAAACATTTGGGTAAAAAAGTTTCTTCCGTCGCTATTTGCTTCAGTGGAAATGCCAAAATGAGTAAAGTGAGGATTTTCAATTATTGCTTTGTGTTCTGGGCTTTTTAACCAACTTTTTACTACGCTTTCTGCAGTTGTATAACCATAAGCTACATTTTCTCCAACGGATTTTGCACCAGCATTATCCATTAATTCTTGAGCTCTTTCATCAAAATTATCATGGCTAATTTGACCAGTTTCAATCATGTATTCTGTATGGCCATCTGCAACACCTGAAACTATGTTCATTTTAGTTAATGTTGGTATTCCAATACTATTTCTATGTGTATTTACTAAATCTAAAATGTCATTCTCAATTTTAGAATAGGTTACATTTTTATTAATGATTTCTGTAGTTTCATTAAGATAAATGCCATCATCTTCTTTTGAGCAAGAAAATAAAACAAAACTCAAGAAAACTAGTAAGGAAAGTTTTAAGGTTAAAGGTTTCATTTTAGAGGGGTTTAGGGGTTGAATTTTTTTAGGGTTTAGTTAATTCAGAGTGATTACGTATAATTTATAACTAGCAAATAGGATTATTACGTAACCACAACTGAATCACCATTCTTACTAAAAATACTATTATTTAAAATTATTATATAATTGGGTTTTGGGGTTTTAGTAGTTAAATAAAAATCATCAAGCGTATTTTGTGTTGAAAACAAGCTTGATGATTTTTTAGGTTTTTTAACCAGTGGGGTTTGGTTGGTTAAGCTGACGATATGTCTAAAATTAAAATTCATACAATGTTAAAATTGTCAGGGGTTAGTGATTTTTAACACTACTAAGGTATGAAAATATTTTAAACGACCAAGATAAACATGAAAAAACTTACTGTTTATTTAATAAAATAAGCTAAACAAGTGATAAAACAAGCGTTTTGTTAAATGAAAATAGCATAATAAATATAAAAAACTTACCGTTTATTATTGAAAACGTGCATTTTATGGTTTTAAAATGGCTTAAAAAATGCAGATTCTGACATGATTTCTGCAAAAACGGTAAGTTTTTTATATTATTTTATTAAACCAGCACGTTTTAAAAGTGCATTATTTGTAGGTTTTTTTCCTCTAAATTTTAAATATAAATCCATTGGTTTTTCAGTTCCACCTTTTTCTAAAATAGTGGTTTTAAATTTTTGTGCGACTTCTGAATTAAAAATTCCTTTTTCTAAAAAATAAGTAAATGCATCTGCATCTAAAACCTCTGCCCATTTGTAAGAATAATATCCAGAAGAATATCCTCCTTGAAAAATATGGGAAAAAGAGGTACTCATACAATTTTCTTTTACATCAGGAAAAAGTTGTGTGTTTTTAAAAGCTTCAGTTTCAAATTCTTTAACTGAATTAATTTTATTTGGATCTGTGGTATGCCATTTCAAATCTAAAATACCAAAACTTAACTGGCGTAAGGTTTGCATTCCTTCTAAAAAGTTGGCAGATTCCTTTATCTTTTTTATTAATTTCATAGGAATTAATTTGCCGGTTTTATAATGTTTGGCAAATAACTGTAAAGTTTCTTTTTCATAACACCAGTTTTCAAGAAGTTGGCTTGGTAATTCAACAAAATCCCAATATACACTAGTTCCAGATAAACTTGGGTAGGTTGTGTTTGCAAGCATACCATGTAA
>DGOU01000194.1:11188-11351 GCA_002390165.1 Lutibacter sp. UBA4458 | reverse complement strand
TATGCAAAAATTCGAAAAACAAATTTCTTAAAAAATATAAAACTGTATTATGAAAGTATTAGCAAATGATGGAATAGCAACCAGTGGTGTTATAGCACTAAAAGAAGCTGGTTTCGAGGTAGATTTAAAAACGGTACCTCAAGAAAATCTTAAGGATTATATC
>DGOU01000194.1:4757-11166 GCA_002390165.1 Lutibacter sp. UBA4458 | reverse complement strand
GTTTTATTGGTTAGAAGCGCAACAAAAGTTAGAAAAGATATTATTGACAATTGCCCATATTTAAAAATAATTGGACGTGGTGGTGTTGGAATGGACAATATTGATGTAGAATATGCTCGTGAAAAAGGATTAAAAGTTATTAATACTCCTGCTGCATCTTCACATTCAGTTGCCGAACTTGTTTTTGCACATTTATTAGGTATGGCTCGTTTTTTACCGGAATCTAATCGTCAAATGCCATTAGAAGGAGATTCTAAATTTAAAGATTTAAAAAAATCTTTTGCAAAAGGAGTTGAATTAGAAGGAAAAACAATTGGAATAATAGGTTTTGGTAGAATAGGACAAGCAACTGCTAAAATGGCTTTAGGTCTAGGAATGCGAGTGGTAGCTTACGATCCATTTTTAGAGACTGTAAATTTAGAACTTAGTTTTTTCGATCACCAATCTATATTTTTTCAAATAAATACTATTTCTAAAGAAGATGTATTAAAAGAAGCTGATTTTATTTCCTTACATGTTCCTGCTCAAAAACATTATATTATAGATACTCCAGAATTTAATTTAATGAAAGATGGTGTGTTTATTGTTAATGCAGCACGTGGTGGTGTAATTAATGAAGTAGCCTTAGTAAATGCTCTTGAAAGCGGAAAAGTATCAAACGCAGCTTTAGATGTTTATGAAAATGAACCTAAACCTGAAATTCAATTATTAATGCACGATAAATTATCTTTAACGCCGCATATTGGTGCTGCTACCGGAGAAGCGCAAGAACGTATTGGTACTGAATTAGCATCACAGATAATCTCAATTTTTGAAGAAATAGCTTAATTTTTTAAATATTTAAATTAAAACCTAATATGGCAATTATTAAACCTTTTAATGGAGTTCGTCCTCCAAAAGAACTTATAAAAGAAGTAGCAAGTTTACCTTATGATGTTATGAATTCTGAAGAAGCTACTAAAATGGCTGAAGGAAAAAATGCTTCTTTACTTCATATAACTCGTGCAGAAATTGAGTTTGACCAGGATATAGATCCTCATTCAAACGAAGTTTACAGCAAGGCAAAAGAAAATTTTGATAAATTTCAAAATAAAGGAATTTTAGTTCAAGACAATCAAGCACATTATTACATTTATGCACAAACCATGAATGGAAAAACACAATATGGAATTGTTGGTGCCGCTGCTTGTCAAGATTATATTGATGGTATAATAAAAAAACATGAATTAACTCGCCCTGATAAAGAAGAAGATAGAAAAGTACTTACCAGATATTTAAAAGCAAATATTGAGCCTGTATTTTTTACATATAGAGCAGTACCTGAAATTGATGCTATTGTTGAAAATATTGTAAAAAATAAGAAAGCGGAATACGATTTTACTTCTGAAGACGGATTTGGACATCATTTTTGGGTAATTGAAAATCCGGAAACCAATGCAACTTTAGAAAAACTTTTTGCCGAAAAAGTACCTTATACTTATGTTGCTGATGGTCATCATAGAACTGCGGCAGCTGCAGGAATGATGGAAGAATTTAAAAATGCCAATCCAAATCATACTGGTAAAGAGCCTTATAATTATTTTATGGCAGTTCATTTTCCAGACAATCAATTACAAATAATTGATTATAATAGAGTTGTAAAAGATTTAAATGGATTAAATACTGAAAAATTTTTAACTAAAGTTAAAGAAAATTTTATTGTTAATAAAGTGAGTGAATCTATTTTAAAATCTAATAAATTACATGATTTTTCTATGTATTTAGATGGAAAATGGTATGCTTTAACTGCTAAAGAAAACACTTATGATGATAATAATCCTATTGATAGTTTAGACGTAAGTGTTTTATCTAAATTCATTTTAGAACCTGTTTTAAATATTAAAGATTTAAGAACAGATACCAGAATTGAATTTATTGGTGGAATCAGAGGTTTAGGAGAATTAAGCAAACGTGTAGATAATGGAGAAATGGCAGTTGCATTTGCATTATTTCCTGTTAGTATGAAACAATTAATGAATATTGCAGATACCAATAACATTATGCCACCAAAAGTAACTTGGTTTGAACCTAAATTACGATCTGGATTAGTAATAAATAAATTAGATTAATTAACTTTTGAGTATACAAGAAAATTTACAAACTATAAAAAGTACATTACCTATAAATGTCCAATTAATAGCCGTTTCAAAAACTAAACCTATTTCTGATATTTTAGAAGCTTATAATGCCGGACAACGAGCATTTGGTGAAAATAAAATTCAGGAAATGGTAAGTAAGTTTGATCAACTTCCTAAAGATATAGAATGGCACATGATTGGACATTTACAGCGTAATAAAGTAAAATATATGGCTAGTTTTGTTCATTTAATACATGGCGTTGATAGCTTTAAAACACTGAAAGAAATTAACAAACAAGCTTTAAAACATCAGAGAATTATAAACTGTTTGTTAGAAGTAAAAATTGCAAGTGAAGAAACAAAATTTGGATTGGCTATAGATGAAGTAGAAAAAATTCTTCTTTCTTCTGAATTTAAAAATCTAAAAAACATTAACATTCAAGGTTTTATGGGAATGGCAAGTTTTACAGACGATACTGCTATTATTCATTCCGAATTTAAAAATCTAAAAAGCCAATTTGAAATTTCTAAAAAATATACTTGTCAAAATTTTAATCCAACAATATTATCTATGGGAATGAGTGGCGATTACACCATTGCTATAAATGAAGGAAGCAATATGGTTAGAGTTGGAAGTGCTATTTTTGGAACAAGAAATTATAATTAATGTACGCCATTTTAGACATAGAAACCACTGGAGGTAAATACAATGAAGAAGGCATAACGGAAATAGCAATCTATAAATTTGACGGGCATCAAATTGTAGATCAGTTTATTAGCTTAGTTAATCCTGAACGCGAAATTCAACCATTTGTAGTTAAATTAACTGGTATTAATAATGGCATGTTAGTAAATGCTCCTAAATTTTATGAAGTTGCAAAACGTATTATTGAAATTACTAACGATTGTATTATAGTAGCTCATAATGCTGTTTTTGATAGTAGAATTTTAACAACCGAATTTAGAAGATTAGGCTACACGTATGAAAAGCAATCGGTTTGTACAGTTGAATTAAGTAAAAAATTGATCCCTGGCTTACCTTCCTACAAATTAGGAAAATTATGTCGCTCCTTGGCTATTCCCGTTGCTAGTAGGCATAGAGCAGATGGCGATGCTATGGCAACCGTTCAATTATTTAAACTTTTATTAAATAAAGATATTGATAAAGAAATTGTAAAAAAATCGGTTAAAACTATTATTCCTAAAAAATTAGCACCAAAATTACAAGATGTTTTAGACGAATTACCTTCTAAAACCGGATTATTTTACATTCATAATGGTACCAGTATTTTATACATTGGTAAAGGAAAAAACATAAAAAAAACCGTAAATCAATTATTTCTTCGGACTTCAAAAAAAGCAAAAGAAATTCAGAACAAGTTGACCTCTGTAACTTATGAAGACACTGGAAATGAACTTATTGCAAAATTAAAATTTGCCGAACAATTAAAAGTTAACAAACCTAAATATAATTTTATAAATAAAAATAATTTAAATGAAGTTACTTTTAATAATGACAATTTTTTAATCGTTGAAAAAGGAAGAGAAACTGGAGAAAAATCGGTCCTATTAATTGAAAACAACGAAGTAAAAGGCTTTTGCTATACTGATTTAAATTATCAAATAAATAATTTAGATGTATTGCATAGCTTAATATCTCCTATGGATAACAGTATTCTTAACAGAAATATTATTAAAAAATACTTACAAAAAAATAATGTAGAAAAATTAATTCGTTTTTAATTTAAATCTTCTATTTTAGTACAAACCAATTCATCTTTTTTTGAATAAATCAAAATCACATAAACACTGGAAAACAAGATTATATGAAATTATTTACGAAGCGGATACAAATGCTGGTAAATGGTTTGATATACTATTAATTTTTGTCATTTTATTTAGCATTATTATTGTAATGCTAGAAAGTGTTAATAGCATTGATGCAAATTATCATAATTTTTTAAACATTGCCGAGTGGGTTATTACCATACTTTTTAGTTTTGAGTACATAGCTAGAATAATTTGTATTAAAAAACCATCAAAATATATCTTTAGTTTTTATGGTATTATTGATTTTTTAGCTACTATACCAAAATATATATCCATCTTTTTTATTGGTACTCATGCACTTGTTGCATTAAGAGCTTTAAGGCTTTTACGAGTTTTTCGAATTTTAAAATTAACACGCTACTTAGGTGCATCCAATAAATTAATGGCTGCTTTAAAATCTAGCAAAATAAAAATTGCCGTGTTTTTATTTAGCGTTTTGGTGCTTACTATAATTTTAGGTACTGTAATGTACATTATTGAAGGTTCTGAAAATGGTTTTACAAGCATCCCTTACAGCATGTATTGGGCAATTGTAACACTTACCACTGTGGGTTATGGCGATATTTCTCCTCATACGCCACTTGGTCAATTAATTGCCAGTTTAGTTATGATTTTAGGTTACGGAATTATTGCGGTACCAACTGGAATTATAACTTCTGAAATGACTAAACAAGATAAAATACATACTAACACACAAACTTGCCCTAATTGCTTATATGACAAGCATTTAGATAATGCAATTTATTGCAATAAATGTGGAGAGAAATTAAATCATGAATAAGTATTTAATAACTGTAGTAGGTGCAACCGCAATTGGTAAAACTAGTTTAAGCATTAAAATAGCAGAGCATTTTAATACAGAAATAATATCATGCGATTCACGCCAGTTTTATAAAGAAATGAAAATTGGCACTGCGGTTCCTTCTAAGGAAGAACTAGCTGCTGTTCCGCATCATTTTATTCAAAACAGAAGTATTTTTGAAGATTATAATGTTGGGCAATTTGAAAAAGATGCACTAATAAAATTAAACGAATTATTTAAAAAACATCCTTTTGTAGTTATGGTTGGCGGTAGCGGATTATATACTAATGCCGTTGTTGATGGTTTAGATTATTTTCCAAAAGTAAACCCTGAAATTAGAGAACAACTAAATAAGGAAATAGAAAATGGCAACCTACCCAAACTTCAAAATCAGTTAAAAGAATTAGATTTAGAAAGTTATAATGCTATAGAAATTGAAAATCCACACAGACTTGTACGAGCCTTAGAAATTTGTATTGGTACAACAAAACCTTACTCATCCTATAAAAAACAAGCCAAACAAAAGCGCAATTTTATTCCAATAAAAATTGGGTTAGAAGCGCCGCGTGAAATTATGTACCAAAGAATAAATGAAAGAGTAGATTTAATGATAAAAGAAGGTTTAGTGGAAGAAGCCAAAAAATTATATGCCCATAAAAACCTAAATGCATTACAAACTGTTGGTTATAAAGAACTTTTTAATTATTTTGATGGAAATTATACCTTAAATTTTGCTGTTGAAGAAATTAAAAAAAATACACGCCGTTTTGCAAAACGACAAGTAACTTGGAATAAAAAAGATACACAAATACATTGGTTTAATTTTGAAGAAGATGAAAATACCATTATTAAACAGATTGAAAACTTACTAGTTTGAATAAAAAAGAAATTAAAGAATTTTTAGATGACAAAGTAATTCAATACAACAATCCAAAATTTATTGAAAGTGATCCTATTCAAATTCCACATCGTTTTACCTTAAAAGAAGATGTTGAAATTGCTGCATTTTTAACGGCAACTATTGCTTGGGGAAAAAGAAATATGATTATTAAAAATGCAAATAAAATGATGGAATTAATGGATAATTCGCCTTTTGATTTTGTTATGCATCATAAAACTGACGATTTAAATAAATTTGAAGGATTTGTTCATAGAACTTTTAATTCACAAGATTTTAAATTTTTTATAGCAGGGTTACAACATATTTATAAAAATTATGGAGGATTAGAAAATGTATTTTTAAAAAATTCTACTTCAAAATCAACACAGTCTGCCATACACACTTTTAAAAAAATATTTTTTGAAATTCCACATGCGCAACGAACTGAAAAACACATCTCTGATCCTTTAAAAGGTTCTGCTGCAAAACGTATTAATATGTTTTTACGATGGATGGTTAGAAAAGATTTCGCTGGTGTAGATTTTGGAATTTGGCAAAACCTCTCTCCTGCCCAACTATCTTGTCCGTTAGATGTGCATTCAGGAAATGTTGCACGAAAATTAGGTTTAATTACCAGAAAACAAAATGATGCTAAAGCACTTGCTGAATTAGATACTTCTTTAAGAAAAATGGATAAAACAGATCCGGTTAAATATGATTTTGCTTTATTTGGCTTAGGTGTTTTTGAAGGATTTTAATTTATCTTAAAACCTGAGTTCG
>DGOU01000194.1:0-4675 GCA_002390165.1 Lutibacter sp. UBA4458 | reverse complement strand
TAGAACTCAGGTTTTAAAGTCTGCGTTAGGGATAGAACGGTTTGTTTGAGCTCTTTAAATTGCTATTTTTTGCAATTTAAAAGCGAGTAGTGATAGCCCGACCGTTTACGGTAACGCCCAAATTTTATAAAAAACTTTCTAAAGCCAACTCGTAACTTTGCAAGCCAAAACCTGCAATTACTCCTTTGGCATTAGGCGCAATATAAGATTGATGTCTAAATTTTTCTCTGGCATAAACATTAGATATATGCACTTCAATAACCGGAGTTTCAATTCCTTTTATAGCGTCGCCAATAGCCACAGAAGTGTGTGTATAAGCACCTGCATTAAAAATAATTCCTTGATAACTAAAGCCCACTTCATGTAATTTATTTATCAGTTCTCCTTCTACATTGCTTTGAAAATATTCCAAACCGACATCAGCATATTTTTTGGTTAAACTTTCTAAAAATTCATTAAACGTTACATTTCCATAAATAGAAGGTTCTCGTTTACCAAGTAAATTTAAATTAGGACCGTTTAGAATAAGTATTTTCATTTTTTAAACTATTATTTTGTAAATATATTTATTTTTAACGAATGAAATGGCTTAACGCTTTACAAGATTATCAATATTATTTAAAAATAGAAAAAGGACTTTCTAAAAACTCTATTGATAGTTATAGTAGAGATGTGAAAAAATTAATTCGTTTTTTAGAAGAAAATGAAATAAAGCACTCTCCCATTTCAATTAATCAAGCTGAAGTTCAACAATTTATGTACGAAACTGCAAAACAACTTAATGCACGTTCGCAAGCTAGATTACTTTCAGGTCTCCGGAATTTTTTTAATTATTTAATTTTTGAAGATTATAGAGAAGACAATCCTACAACGCTAATAGAAGCTCCTAAAATTGGTAGAAAATTACCCGATACACTTTCTGTAGAAGAAATAGATATTTTAATTAAAGCCATTGATTTAAGCACTAATGAAGGGGAACGTAATAGAACTATTATAGAAACTTTATATAGTTGCGGTTTGAGGGTTACCGAACTTACTAATTTAAAAATTTCCGATTTGTTTTTTGAAGAAGGATTTATTAGAGTTCTTGGCAAAGGAAACAAACAGCGTTTTGTTCCAATAAATAATCAAACTAAAAAATATATTAATCTGTATCAAAATTCTATAAGAAATCATATAAAAATTCAGAAAGGATTTGAAGATACCTTGTTTTTAAATAGAAGAGGAAAACAATTAACTAGAGTAATGATTTTTACTATTGTAAAAAAATTAGCGGAGAAAGCTGGCATACATAAAAGTATAAGTCCGCATACTTTTAGGCATTCTTTTGCAACACATTTACTAGAAAGAGGTGCTAATTTATTGGCAATTCAACAAATGTTAGGACACGAAAGTATAACTACCACAGAAATTTATATGCATTTAGATAAACGTTTTTTAAAGGAGGTTATGAATAATTTTCATCCTAGAAAATAAAAAATCTCACTAATAGCGAGATTTTTTATTTTTATATATCATTGATTTTATTTAGCAATATTAACGGCTCTAGTTTCACGAATAACAGTCACTCTCACTTGCCCCGGATAAGTCATATCATTTTGTATTTTTTGCGATATATTAAAAGATAATTCGTTTGCTTTGGCATCATTAACTTTTTCGCTTTCAACAATTACACGTAATTCTCTACCGGCTTGTATAGCGTACGCTTTTTGAACTCCACCAAAACCAAAGGCAATATCTTCTAAATCTTTTAAACGTTGAATATACGAATCTAAAACCTGACGACGAGCACCTGGGCGAGCTCCAGAAATTGCATCACAAACTTGTACAATTGGTGCAATTAATGTTTTCATTTCAATTTCATCGTGGTGCGCTCCAATAGCATTACACACTTCTGGATTTTCATTATATTTTTCTGCCCATTTCATACCTAATAAAGCATGTGGTAATTCGCTTTCCGTATCTGGTACTTTCCCTATATCATGTAATAAACCTGCACGTTTAGCTAATTTGGCATTTAAACCTAATTCAGCTGCCATTATACCACATAAGTTAGCAACTTCACGAGAGTGTTGCAATAAATTTTGACCGTAAGAAGAACGATATTTCATTCTACCTATTGTTTTAATTAATTCAGGATGTAGTCCGTGAATTCCTAAATCTATAACGGTTCTTTTACCAACTTCAATAATTTCTTGTTGTAATTGTTTTTCTGTTTTTTTAACAACTTCTTCAATTCTAGCAGGATGAATTCTACCATCTGTAACCAATTTATGTAATGATAATCTGGCAATTTCTCTACGAACGGGATCAAAACAAGATAAAATTATAGCTTCAGGCGTATCATCCACAATAATTTCAACACCTGTTTCTGCTTCTAAAGCTCTAATATTTCTACCTTCTCTACCTATTATTCGACCTTTAATATCATCGGATTCTATGTTAAATACAGAAACGCAATTTTCTACAGTTTGCTCAACACCAACTCTTTGTATAGTATTTAATATTACTCTGCGTGCTTCTTGCTGTGCGGTTAATTTGGCTTCTTCAATAGTATCTTGAATATGAGCCATAGCATCCGATTTAGCTTCTTCTTTTAAGGAATGAACCAATTCCTTTTTTGCATCTTCAGCGGATAAACCTGAAATAGATTCTAAGTTTTCAACTTGTTTTCTATGTAGTTTATCAACTTCCTCTGTTCGTCGTTCAAAATATTCTACTTTTTTAGTATAATCTTCTAGTTTTGAGGTAACTTCTTTACTTAGCTTTTTATTTTTATCTAATACTTGTGATACCTGAGATTCTTTATCTCGAGTTCTTTTTTCAGCATCTGAAATTTTATTATTTCTAGATATTATTACTTTTTCATGTTCCGATTTAAGCTCAATAAACTTTTCTTTTGCTTGTAAAATTTTATCTTTTTTAAGAGCATCTGCATCTATCCTCGCTTCTTTTAAGATTTTTGTAGCTTCTTTTTTTGTATTTCTAATAATTTTAGTGGCTTTCGTTTTTTCCAAAACTTTTGCAATAACATAACCTATTGCTAAACCAAGTGCAATTCCAATTATTATTGGTAATATATAATTTTCCATAATTTTAGTGTATAAAAAAACCTACATTAGTACGGTTAATTAAACTCCTTATAACAAGATTAGGACTAACTAATTGATCAAGGATCCGCGCAAAACGGCATGCTTTTACAACTACGACTCATCCTTTATAAAGATATAGTGTTGAGTTAACAAACAAAAACTAATGTAGGCAGTATTATTATTTTATTTAAAGAACTTATTTTTTTAATTCCTCTTCAATTAAATTACTTAACTGAAGCATTTTTTCTGTTGCTTTATTAATATCATCATCTTTATTGATAGCATTTATTTCTAATAAGGATGCAAACTGTAGTGCACACATTGCTAAAACATCCTGCTTATCACTAACAGCATAATTTTTTTCAAATTTTGTAACTAAATCATTAATATTTTTAGCTGCTTTACGCATGCCTTCTTCTTCATTTTCATGGTTAACCCTAATTGGATAAACCCTCCCAGCAATAGTTACTTTTATTTTTAAAGGTTCTGCCATTTTAAAGATCTTATTCGCTTAATTGTTTAATACAAACATCCACTTCACGAATTAAAGCATTTATTTTGAGTTTTGTTTCTCTTCTATCTTCTTTACTGCCTTCTATAGTTTTAGCAATTTTTAATGAGTCATACTTTTGGCTTAGCTCGTTATATAATTGCTTATTCTTAATAATTTGATTTTCTAATTCTGAAATTTTTTGAAATAATAGCTGATTTTCCTTTTTTAAAAAAGTATAATTTTCTAAAAGTTTTTTAAGCTTTATTTCAACTAAATTAACAACTTCAGTAATTTTATTCATATTATATGTAAGAATACAAACTATGTAATACAAAGTTAGTGTTCGTAAACCAATATTACAACTGTTTTAATTTATTTTATAAATTTTATTTACAAAACAACTTCTATTTTATTACTATTTAAATTCAAATTTTAATAAATATTAGTATTTTAGCTTTAAATCCATACGTTTGAAAAAATTAATATTTTTACTTTTTATTCTTTCTTTTATAAAAGGCTTTTCACAAGGTGATATGTCTATAAATAATTCATTTTCAAAAGAATATTTTAAAAATCCACTAAATATTCCTTTGGTACTTTCTGGCACTTTTGGAGAATTACGAACCAATCATTTTCATGCAGGCTTAGATATTAAAACCCAACAAAAGGAAGGTTTACATGTTTATGCAGCTGCTAAAGGATATATTTCTAGAATAAAAGTTTCATTATGGGGTTATGGTAAGGCTCTTTATATTACACATCCTAATGGTTATACCACCGTTTATGCGCATTTAAAAAAGTTTAATCCTACAATTGAAAAATATATAAAGCAAAAACAATATAAAAAAGAAAGTTATCAAATTCAGGTATTTCCAATGCCAACTGAATTGCCTATTAATTCTAATGAAATTATAGCTTATTCTGGTAGTACTGGAGGTTTTGTTGGTCCTCATTTACATTTTGAAATAAGAAACACAAAAACAGAAAAGCCAATTAATCCAATGCTGTTTGGCATAGCTATAAAAGATAATATTAAACCAACGGTTAATACGCTTATTGGCTATTCACTAAGTAATAATTCAGCTATAAA
>DGOU01000210.1 GCA_002390165.1 Lutibacter sp. UBA4458 | reverse complement strand
GCTAATAAGAAAAGAAAACTATAACGACAGTGCAATTTAAGTGGATTTACGCTGCACTTTGGACATTAACCTACTGGAAGATAAATCTGAAAATGAGAATGCTGGAGCTGTTTTAAAAGTCATAAAATATGACTATGGACAGTTCCCTTTTTATAATTAGTAGAGGTTGATTTCGCTTCAGACGGACGCTTTCCGCGGGCATGGCCTCAGCCTCCTCGACGAGCAAAAAACATCTACTCCTGCAACGCTTCGCTAGCTTCGTCGCAAACAAGTTGCGCAACCACAACTTGTTGTCTGCGGGGTCTTTAGCTCATGCTATTCCCGCTGGAGTCGCCGTCTTCCACTCCAATCACCCTTAAAGCCTCTGCCCTTCCCGTTAATCTACATATACTGAAATTCACTCGTGTTATTTTTATTAAAAGAATCTACAAGCATTGTATTATTGTGTCTCCAAAAGATCTGACATCTGCTAGATAATCGTAGCCATCGGGTGAACCAAAACTATTAAACGCACGAACTGCAACTACGTTATGTTGAGGTATAACTAATAATGTGACACCCGTATAACCTAAAATTTGAAAAGCACCTTTTGGAACAAGCTCTCCAATTTCCGACTTTTTAGCAGGCAAATCCTTAACAAACCATAAGAAACCATTTTGAGGAAGATTATCGTTAATTGATTCAGGACTCTGAAGGGATGCAACTAAATTAATAATTTCACTTGGGATAATCTGATTTCCATCCATAAACCCTTTTTTCAAATGGAGCGATCCCCATTTCGCCAACTCTCTCGCTGATACGTACATATTCCTTTCGTCTCCAGCTGTACTTTTCCCGTTATACCAACTTGAATCATTGGGTTCTCTAATTACCTCAACTAAATTTTTGTTCATTTCTGCGTACCAGCCAGTCTCTTGGAAATTCAATTTATTGAAAACTTGTTCAGTTAATATTTCAGCCACTGTTTTTCCAGTTACGTTTTCTACAATCTTGGTCAAAGTATCTATTCCTATACCGCGATATTCCCAACTTTCCCCAGGAAAAAACTCTCGCTGAATTTTCCCTTCAGAATATTTCAATCCATGTGTATGAGTTAACAGATGTCTAAGAGTTGTATCCTTGAATAATTGCGGCTCACTTGTAGAATGGTATTTTGTTACCAAATCGTCTATTGATTCTATGTATCCTTTATATACAGCGTATGCAACAGTAAATCCGATGTAACTTTTCCTAACTGATGCAATATGAAATTGCGTATTTCCTTGGATTTTCCTTGCATCACGATCTTTAGAGTGCTTTCCCCAATATTCTTCTAAAACAACTTCATCATTCTTAATAATAAGTAGTGCAGAACCTGAACAATCAACTACTTTAGAAGTGTTTTTGACATGTTCTTTAATTGGACGCAGTGCAGAACTAAATTTTGCATTTGATATTGTAATCAACCTTCTTTCTTTAATTTAAGAGGAATAGAGATTTAATCATTTTCAAGTAATTATCGATAAAAGTATATCAGGTTGACAAAACACCCCGATTATTATGTAGTCTATTAAGGTAATTATAAAAGAGTTCCGTGACACCCATTTTTCAACTTAAGCTACATTAATGTTGTCTAATAGAGAAGTTGAATACTAAAATCTTCCCGTAATTAAGATAATTAAGAAAAAACTTGACCAAAAAAATCCTAATACAAATATCAAAATTCTTTTAAAGCGAATTTTAGATAGGTTGAAAACTAAATTTACAACTACCAAAAATAATTCTGTCAGCCCCCGAAAAGATAACATCTCAATATCTTTATTTTTTGAGTAGATTGCAGAATACATTAAAACAAATCCACTCAATATCATTAAGGAAATCATAATCAAAGTAACAAATTTATTAGTCCACTCCTTATTAATTACAAAAAATTATTAATCCAATAACGCCTCTTTATGAGGGTTTCGTTGGAATTCAAAAAGTGTTTCAATTTGTGACTCTGTATTTCTATTGGTAGATAGGCTTGGTAAATTTTTTTCAGAGAAAAATTCTATATCTTTTGTTTCTATTCCAATAGTGGGGTTACCTCCGACAATCTCACAAAGTATGAACATTTTATAATAATGATAAGGCTGAGGAGGATGCGGATGCTTATTCATATCCAAGAAAGCGAGCAGCTTCTTAGGTTCTACAATATAACCAGATTCTTCTTCTAATTCTTTAACAATATTTTCAGACGGAGACAAACCTATATCACAGAACCCACCAGGTATAGACCACCTATCATCAATATTTTCTCTAACCATTAAAATCTTATTATCCTTAAACACTACTCCACGAACATCTACTTTTGGCGTTTGATAACCTGTCTCATTCGTAAATAAATCCTTGATTTTTCGCATATCTAATTCCGTGTATTCTTCCATAATTTCAGCACTTATCATTCGTAATTCTTCATAACGCTCAATGTCAAATAGATCTTTTGAAAAAGTTAATCCTGCTTGAGACAATGACTGGATTCTTTTTGCCCATTCCAACCATTTATGACTCATTTGGAATACCGGCTTTAAGAGAATCAATAAACTCAGATACATGTTTAAACACAGCATTAGGCTCAATAGCAAATTCTATTGAATGATAGTCAGGCAGCCAATGGACTCCAATTGTAAACACATTTGCTTGAACTCCTGCATGAATATCTGCATCACTATCACCAATAAATATTGCCTCACTATTTTCTACACCTAAAAGAGAGATCGCTTTAATTAAGCCTTCTGGATGAGGTTTGGGATTATAAACATCGTCACCTGTTATGATGACATCAAATAAATTATCCATTTTAAGAGATTTTAAAGATATATCTAAACTTCTTTTCGCTTTTCCTGTAACAATTCCTAATTTAATCCCTTTGTTTTTTAAATACTTTATTAAATCATCAATTTCTTTATTATGTATAACCAATTGTTCATGACGTTCTGTGTATTTCTCATAATACAATTCAATCGCGTGTTCTTTGTTAATATGCGAAAGATTGTCTCTAATAATCCCAGTTTCTGAAGACCCAAACATTGCTTTTATCTCTTCAGACGAAAGATCTTTATTATCAAACTCTTTGAATACATGCTGAAAAGCATAAAAACAAATTGGTAAGGTATTCGCTAATGTACCATCAAAATCAAAAATAACTGCTCTAATGTTAAACACATCCCACTAATTATTTGTCATTTCCAAGTTTATCAAATAATTCTTTTAAATGGGTATTATTTATAAAAAGTTTGCCCGTATTCAACTAGGTCCAAAAAAAAACTGAACCGTTAATCCTTTTCGGATAAACGCCGTTAGTAAAATAACTTAATAAAGTTTCGATGGTAATATCTTAACTTTTTAATATCTAAATATGATTCCCTATTTCTAAACGTCTAATGGTCCAAATAGAATGCAACTTGTACTTCTTTTTCAGGAAGTTTGCCAGTTCGTCCGTGGAAATGACGCCGATTTCTCCTATTTTTATAAAAATCAATACGAAAACAAAGCCTTCATCTTATGAAATAAAAAAAAGAGATAGATTCTCAAGTGATAACCACTTTTGAATCTACCTCTTCTTTTTTATTTATCCTCGAAGTTGTGCGTTTCCTTCTGTTTCAAGAGCTTTTAACACTTTTGAATGAGCTTTTACGACTTC
>DGOU01000237.1:37598-38194 GCA_002390165.1 Lutibacter sp. UBA4458 | reverse complement strand
AGATTCTTTATCAAACACATTATTTAAAATAATAGATTTTACTTTAAAAGGTTCTTTTGCTGCTAATAAACCAATACGACCATTTGCAAGTGTAATTCCAGCATAATTTGTAGTATTTGTTGCTACAATGTGCCAAGGAGAATTTTCAATTTCTTGTGCTATTACTGTCTGAAACGATAAATTAATAGCTAATAAAACTAGAATTTTAACTGCTATTATTTTAATTTTAAAAAATTTCATATATTTTAATTTTAAAGATTTTCCAAAATTTCTGGGTGCCTAATTTCTCCTCCGGTTATTCCTGTTTGAAGAGCATAATATAATACAATAAATGCAAAAATTACCGTTACAATTCCAATAATTTTTGAAAAATATTTTTTCTTCCAATTAAGCAAAAAACCTATTAAGGAAAGAACTCCTAAAACATAAATATATACTAAAAACTCAATGGCTTTTTGCTCATGCACTGCAATTAAATGGCTGTTAACCCCTTTAGCTCCTTCAACAATTTGCTTCGCTTCTTCGCCAGTGTTTAATGCAATAAATCCAAAAACAGCTGCAAGAAAAAACACACTATATCCTATTCTTTTAATTAA
>DGOU01000237.1:32753-37576 GCA_002390165.1 Lutibacter sp. UBA4458 | reverse complement strand
GTTATTGGTAAGTGATTAAGTGCTAGGTGTAATTGTGCATTATTCATTGTTTTATTTTAAAGTTTAAATATTATTTATTTTGATTTTAATTATCTATAAAATTTACATTACAATCACAGATAACTTTTTTATTTATTTTTTGGTTTAAGTTCATCTCCGTTAATCTACTAATCCGCTTATCTAAACAATTTTCGCAATTAGAAAATAATTCTAAATCCCAAACATCTGCAAAAACTCTACCTTTATTTAACTTAATACCATATTCTAAAACTGTTTCTAAAGATGGTATTTCAGGCAAACTAAAATCCCCTTTTTTAAGTAAATAATCCAAAGCGCCATTTCCTGTTCTAACAGGAATTACGGTACAGCATTCAACTCCTGAATCAAAAGCAAAATCCAACGACTTTTTTGCCCACAAAACACCTTCAGACTCTGATAAAAATGGAGGTTTTAGTAATATAAAAGCTCTTGATTTTATCTTATTTTTAGATAAAAAATTAACAGACCACTTAAAATCATCCATGGTCATTTGTTTATTTAATTTTCCCAAAATTTCATCATTTGCTATCTCTAGACCAATCGCCACTTGCAACGATGGTTTTAATAACTCACTAAATTTTAAACATCGTTTATTAATAAATTTTGGATGACTTTCAACAATTACCGTTTCAAAATTACTTAAAAGGGATGCTATTTTTTCATAATCTTCTTCTGGTATGGCATTTTTATCAAAAAAACTTCCGCTATTATATAACTTTAAATGTTTTACTTTTGGCATTCTTTGTAAGGCAAATTCAATTTGATTTGGAATAGCACCAACAGAAACTTTTTTATCTGTTGTGTTTTTCCACAAATCACACATTAGGCAACTAAAAGGGCATTCTTTATTGGTAAGAAAAATAATTCCAACATCTTCAATTTTCCCTGAAATAGTGTGTTCCTTTTCAACTAGCCACAAGTATGGTTTTTGTGAATTTACCTTGTTTTTTTTACCTCTATTTGTTACAATCCACTTTGTATTTAAAACGGAAGCATGGCTTTTACTCATATTTTGCTAAAAACTGTTTCCTATAATCAATATCATTCATAGGAAAAAGCCTTTTAAAATCGGTTGGAGATGTTGCGCCATGCTGAAAACGTCTTTTCTCAAACACAGGCATATCCATACCTGTTACTGCTTTAACACCAATTGAAACTATTTTCCCTTTTAATTCATATAATTTTTCATGATCCCAATTGGTCATTTCAATATATGGAATTCCCTCTGAAATTTCAATTACATTAGGTAAAGTGTACGGACTAAATCCTTCAAAATCAAGTAAATCTGCAGGAGAAAAAGTTCTCATATATCCTCTACTTAAACCACCTGAGTAAGTTAATGAATGTTTAATAGATTCTACTCCCCAACCTTCGTGATATAACATCATATTATTTAGAACGCTACGAATAGTTAATTCAGGATTTTCTTCAATAGGATAGTCTTTCAGGTTTTCGTCTCCACCGTCTCCGTCAATTAAATGTTTCCATTCTGGATATCGTTTTCTTATTCCTTTAAGAAGCGCTAAATTCATAGTAGCAGATTGAATATCTAATGGTTTATAATCTTCTACAACATCTACTGCTTGTTTCCAATCTAAATCTTCATAATCTAATTCAATAGGTTCTAAAAATAATTCTAAATCTAAGGATTGCAAAAACTTTTTAGCTTGTAATAAATCGGCACCATCTCCATCTACTGAAAGCGTAAATGCTTTTAATCTTGATGGACTTTCACCTAGTTCTTTTAATGCGTGATAGGTAAGTAAAAAAACGGAACCGCTATCAATTCCAGCAGAAAAAGTTACTCCTATTGGGCCAGTTTTAGCACGATATTTTAACCATTTTTTAATTTCATTATAAACAGTACTAATATAATCTACTGCTACTTGCTCTATATTTTCAGGTTTAAATTTATTTCGTTGAGGACAAAAAAATCGGGCATAAACAGGATTTGGATCTGGACAACCTAACAATTCAATTTTTGTAATATAATGAGCCGGAACCATACGAGTATAGCTTGGATGAAACTGATCATCCATTCCTTCTTTTTTAAGATAATCAAATATAATATCAATACGTTCAGCAACTACTAATTGCGGTCCAGCAGCACGTTTTGCAATAAAATAGCGTAACGGTCTGCCTATTGACCTTGCCATTCTAATAGTTTTAAAATCTACCGATATAAGAGAAAATTGACCGTCAATTTTACGAACAGCTTCAACATCACCAGATTTAACAATATCAACAGCTTCTTCATGTGTCATATTATAAATGACATTTTTTTCAGGATTTGTAAGGTCAATTACCTTACTTACATACATACTATTCATAATCTATAATTTTAATTTTTTATAATTCCTTTTTCTTGTAAAATGGTTATATATTGGTTAGCAACTATATTATTAAAAACCTCTTTTACACCATTAGTCCAAAATATTTCAAGTTTATCAATCCTTTTATGCTTGCCAAGTCCAATATGAATACGAGGATCACTATTAGAAAGATATCCTGTTGAAAATTGATTGACAAATATTTTTTGTTTTCCATCTATAGTAACCAGCACTTTAGCTCCTGCTAACGCAGAAGGATTAGCTTTACTTTTTAGGGTTAATCCAAGCCAATGATTTCCATTTTTAGCATCATTTCTAAGAAGAGAAGGAGTTGCCGTTTTATCAAGATGAGATATAATAATATCCATATCCCCATCATTGTCAAAATCCCAAACTGCCAAACCTCTACCTGAACGTTTTGTTGAAAAATAAGAGCCACTTTCTTTTCCTATATTGGTAAAATGACCTTTTCCATCATTTTCTAACAATAAAGGATATTGTAAAATAAGATCTTCTGCTGTACCGTTGGCAGCTACTATATCTAAATCGCCATCATTATCATAATCAAAAAATGAAACGCCCCAGCTCCCTTTTCCTGATAATTCTTTTTCTAAACCACTGGAACTAGTTGTATCTTCATACAGTCCATTACCCAAATTATGATAAATAGCACCATATCGTAAATCGGCTACAAAAATATCTAGCAAACCATCATTATCATAATCGCCAACTGTTCCTTGCATAGATCCTGTAGGTTTTCCTTGACTATTAACAGCAACACCACTTGCTACACCAACATCTTTAAACTTTCCATTTTCATTTTTAAATAAAAAATTCATTTGATGATCATTAGCTTGAAAAATATCTAAATCGCCATCATTATCATAATCATAAACTGTAAGTCCCATACATTTTGAATTAGGATAATACAAGCCTACTTTTTTAGTGACCTCTATAAAATTTCCATTTTTTTGCTGCTCGTATAACATAGAAGCCTGCCCTTTATATTCTGATGGATGAGGCATCATACCAGGAGTTTGTGTAGAAATATACTTTGAATCAAATGCTAAAAAATTACCTACCAAAACATCTAATCTACCATCTAAATTATAATCAAAAAAGGAAGCACCAATGCTCCATTTTGTAAAACCGTTTAACTTTTCTGGTCCTTGTAGCCCTAACTTAGAAGTAATGTCTGTAAAAGTTCCATCGCCATTATTATGATAAAATACATTTGAACCATAATTAAGCACATACAAATCTTTAAAACCATCTTTATCCAAATCAATTGGAACAGCAGCTTCTCCCCAACTTTTTCCTTCTAATCCTGTTTTTTTAGTAACTTTTGTAAAGGTACCATTTCCATTATTTTTATAAAATTCATTATGGTAGCTTTTATACATTTCTCCTTCTTTATCAGAAATACCTTCAATATATTTACCATTAAGTAAGTACAAATCCATAAAGCCATCGTTATTGTAATCAAAAACGGTTACGCCAGAACCACTGCTTTCTAAAATATTTACGTAAGAATTATCCCCAATAGTATATTTAAAATCTATACCTGAATTATTAGTTATATCTTTAAATTGAACCTTACTATTTTGAGCAAAAATTGCTGTAGAGAAACCGATTATAAAAATAAATTTCACTAAGTTTTTAACTATTTTGTTTTTCATTCTATTCTTGCTTTACGGCATTTTTAAATTCATGATTATCTACAACTCTTGTATTGTATTTTTTTAAATATTTTTGAAGGGAAGCATCATTCGGATACACATCTTTATCTGACGGTGGATAACTAGACATTCCATGAAAAGGAAGTGGTAAAACCGCATCTCCAAGTGCCGTATTTAAATCGCCATCTTTAACCCAACCAACACTGTGAATAAATAAATCTCTTTTCCATCCTTTTTTTAAGACAGGTAACTTATTAGCATCAAAAATAATGGAAGTTTCATCACCAGCATTAGAAATAATATATTGATTATCCGACTCTAATAAAAGAGGATTCACATCGCCGTAACGTGTGTATTTACCTTTTAAATCAAGCCATTTTCTATTTTTATCCACCTTATAATAATCAAACCAATGTGGTCCATATCTTCCTCCTTTTCTATAACTTTTAGAAAATCCTCTATAATGAATATCTGAACTTTCGGTATTTAATACCGTTGTATTTAACGGAGTATTTGGGTTAGAATTAGCAAAAAAGATATAGTCCCAATAAATTTCCATATTTGTTACAATACGAACCCTATGATCTTTAGACAGAAACTTATCGGTTAAATTAACAATTACTGTTTTATTTTTTCCCATAGGAAATCCAATATTTTCAATAACAGTTTTCCAAGATCCATTTTTATCTTTTACCTGAAGTTTAGGAGGTGTAACTTTCAAATTATCTGTTTGAGAAAGAGCAACATTAATACTTGCATCTGTAGGAAAAATCCA
>DGOU01000237.1:28576-32710 GCA_002390165.1 Lutibacter sp. UBA4458 | reverse complement strand
TTGTGTTATTCCTTGATATTTTCCTGATAAAAAGTTGGTTACGTAACTATTATCCTTTTTTAAAACAAAAGGAAGTAAATTATTACCTTCAGAATCTTTAGCAGAAACTGGAGTAATTTTTTTATCAACTTGATAAAGTTTTAGTCCAGGAAATGGTGGTGGAGAAAATTGTTCTGGAACATAAACATCCACAGCATCTAAATGATCCACTGCCAAAAGCTGAATTTTATCCATATAAATAGTTTCCCATAATTCTGATGTAACTTTTATAGAATATTTTCCATCTTTTGGCACTAACATTTTATTAGGAATTTTAATATAATCGTCTGAAGCGTTTGGAAAAGCATGTTTCATATTTCCTCCCATAATTCCCAATGGCATACCAAGTGCACTACGCCAAATAATATCTTTTACAAATACATACTTCTCACCATTCCAAGTATATAAAAATGGACAAGAACCTTTTAAAATTTGGGCTTCAATTAATGCTTGATCGGCATCTGGAAGAAATATATTTTGAGGCACACCATTTGTCCAAGTAATTCGTACAATATCTACTTTAGTATGATTTCCTAATCCAAAATAAACATCGGGTTTTGTAACTACCATGGTTTGGTATAAATCACCTGCTCTAATTTCTACTTTTGCTCCAATTCCAAAATAGTTGTTTTTGGCACTACCTGCGCGTAAACCTACAAGTTTTAAATTCATGTAATGGTTTATACTTCCTCCATCATTTCTTAGTAGATATGTACCTCCATTAATTCCGGCAACTAAAATATCGAGGTCTCCATCATCATTATAATCAAAAAGTGCTAATTGCCTACCTGATTTTGGCGTGGTTGGTAACACTTGAGAAGCATCCTTAAAAGTTTCATTTCCTTCATTATGAAAAATGAAAAGACCTCTTTTTTTATTATCAGAAGATTTACCCGCAACTAAAATATCTATAAAACCATCATTATCAAAATCAAAAAACTTAGTGTCAAAAATTTCAACATTTTTAAGATTAGAAAACATTTTATTGGTGTTTTTCACCATTTCAAACTTGCCTTCTCCAAGGTTTTGGTATAAAAGACTTTTATTCCCACTTTTTGAAGTAATAAATAAATCTAAAAATCCATCGTTGTTAAAATCCCCAACTTCAACCGAATTTAAATCTTGTAAGTTTTGTAATCCGCTTTTTTCCGTAACCTCTTTAAAAACACTTTGTCTTTGATTAAAATACAAAGAACAAGTTCCGCTTTTATTAATGGTTATCAAATCTATATCATCATCATCATCAAAATCGCCGAAAGCAACATCTATGCTATAATCTCCTTCTTTTGACAAACCCATTTTCCCTTTCTGTTCAAGAAACGTTCCATCGCCATTATTTCTAAATACTAGATTCGAATTTGAAGTGGTTTCAAATAAATCTAAATCTCCGTCATGGTCAAGATCTATAAATACGGCTTTATTACCTCCTAATTTACTTCCAATTTTAGCCTTATCGGTAACGTTTTCAAAAACTCCTTTACCCGCATTTCTGTAAAGTATATCGCCTTGATCTGTTAAGACATATAAATCCAAAAATCCATCATTATCATAATCTACAAAAATGGAAAATCTTTCCTTGCCTGTATGCGTTATACCAACTTCTTTAGACACATCATTAAAACGTGCCATGTCATTATTATAAAGATAATGTTTATACGTAGAGGTTGTTGCATCATAATTACCCAAATATAAATCGGTATCGCCATCGCCATCATAATCTGCTGCTTCAACATGAGCCATATAAGTCTGGTTTTTTATATCCTTATCTGAATTTTCAGGTGGACTATTTAGCCCAGCCAATGACGCTACTTCTGTAAACCTTAAGACTTCTAAAATAGATTTATTATCCTCAGACTGTGAAGAAGAAGATTTTAAATCATACGTAATTAGTGGAAAACCAACAAGTGAACCACCTGGACCTTTTAAATCCATTAACCCAGCCTGATATGGTGAGGTAACTTTTAAATAATTATGAAAAATAGTAAACTGTACAATTGCCTTTTCTTGATCTCCTTTTTTTAATAAAGTAATTGTTTTGTTATAATAATCGATTGCCTCTTTTGGAAATTTAGGGAATATTTTATGAATTATTTCTAAATGCGCAATGGCTTTATCAATTTTTCCATTTTTAATAAACGTTTCAATTAATTTTAACTGAGGAACTATATTAGCTGGTGCATTTTTAACTAATTCTGATAGATATTTTTCTCGTTGATTTTGCGATTCTCTGTCTTTGGTTACGGAAAGTAATTCAGAAATATCGTATAATATTTTAACATGTTTTGGAGCAAAAGCAAGTGCTTTTTTTAATTCTAATATTGCTTTCTCACGTTTATCATCCATCTGATATACTGTAGCTAACAACAATCTTATGTCTGCGTCTTTTGAATCCAATTCAATGGCTTTAAAAAGTTGTTTCTCAGCATCATTATATTTTCCCATTCTTAAATAGGTTAATCCTAAATTTGCATACCCCTGTTTTTCTTTTGGAGCTAGTTTAATTACTTTCAAAAACTCCTTTTCAGCTTCATCTAATTTAAATTCTTCTAAATATGCAAGACCTAGTGTTTTACCAGTCATCAATTCAATAGATTTTTCCTTTTTATCCTTTTCCGTGTTTTTACAACTAAAAAAAAGGGTGGCAAAAAAGGCTATAAAACAAATAAAATAAACGTTTTTCATAGTGTCAAAATTAACAAATTAAATTATATAGCTGAATTTATTTTTGAATAGGAATTGAAGTGGCGTTCCTTATTTCAATCAATTCATTTGCATGTAAACGATTTCCTTTTTTATCAAATTGAATAATTCCAGTAACTCCTTCATGTCGAATTTTTGATAAAGAATTTTCTACTTTATCACGATTTAAACCTGATTTTTTTATTGCCTCAATAATACAATTTACCCCATCAAATGTAAAAGCCGCAACTGCACTTGGTTTAAACCCATTTTTATTCTTAAAATTATTATTAAAGGATTCCTTGTTTAAATTTAGCCAATTTCCTGCAGTAACTGCTACAACATTATTGTAATCTGCAAGTTTTGCTTTTTTAAATATTTGTTCTCCAAATAATGTTGACGTTGCATATATTGGCTTATTTATTTTATTATTCTTCAATTGTTGAATAAAAGCCAAAGAGGAATCCGAATTTCCTAGTAAAACAACAGCCTGAACATTATTTTTAGATAAAGACGCAACTAAAATATCGAAATTTTTAGTTTTGTTTTCATAAAAAAATGTTATTGGTTTTATGCCATCTATTTTTTTTATCTCTTTTAAAAAACTTTTTAAGGTTAATTTAGAATCATAACTTTTATCGGATATTATGGCAATATTCTTTAACTTTTTATGATTATATATTTCTTTTACAAGTAATTTTGATTGCTGTATATCATTAGGTACACAACTAAAATACCAAGGTACAAATGCCTGTGAAAGAGTAGGATCTGTTGCCCATAAAGACATATAAATCCTGCGGGTTTTGGTACAAACCTGTTCCACTAAATGAGCATTTCTACCATCATGCGAGCCTAAAATTGCCCATACATTTTCTTTAAAAATTAAGTTTACAGCATTTTTTGATCCTGTTCCCCAAGGACCTTCCATAGAACGAACAACCAATTCAAAAAGTTGCCCATTTATACCTCCCTTTTTATTTGCTTCAGCTATTGCCATTTCGGCTCCAAATTTAGCTTCCACAGATGTTTTACTGGGAATTAAAAGTCCTATTTTAATTTTATTATCCTTAATTTCTTTCTTTTTTTGTGCAGATGTTATCTGAAAAAGAAGAAAAAAACTAAGAATTATTAAGTAACCATTTTTTAACATAAAACACTTCTTCCAACCGCCGAAGCTACTTTAGAAAGCTCACTCATTAAATCGTTAAACTCATTAAGATGAAGAGATTGATGCCCATCACAAAGCGCTATTTCAGGTTTATAATGTGTTTCCATTATTACGCCATCAGCACCAGCAGCAATGGCTGCTTTTGCCATAATAGGAACCATCCATCGTAAACCAGTACCGTGGCTAGGATCTACAATAACCGGTAAATGACTTAAATGTTTTAACATTGGTACTGCGCTTAAATCGAG
>DGOU01000237.1:21687-28549 GCA_002390165.1 Lutibacter sp. UBA4458 | reverse complement strand
TTAAGAATGTATTCAGCTGCATTTAAAAATTCTTCAATTGTAGCCATCATACCTCTTTTTAACAAAACTGGCTTTCCACACATGCCAACTTCTTTTAAAAGCGAAAAGTTTTGCATATTACGAGATCCCACCTGAACTAAGTCGGCATATTCAGCAATTAATTCTACCTGTTTCGTATCCATTACTTCCGTAACTATCGGTAAACCTGTTTCTATTTTTGCTTGCCTAAGTAATTTTAATCCTTCTTCTCCTAATCCTTGAAAACTATAAGGTGATGACCTTGGTTTAAAAGCTCCTCCTCTTAATATTTTACCTCCACTTGCTTTTACTGATCTTGCTGTTTCTAAAAGCTGAATCTCATTTTCTACAGCACAAGGACCTGCAAAAATTACAACTTCATTTCCTCCGACCTTTACCTCATCAACTTTAACAATGGTGGTATGTTCCTCATTTTTTTTACTAACTTTTGATGGTACTGTAAATTTAACATCTACCGAAGTTTTACATGAAATAGTTTCCATAATATTGTTTCTTTATACTTAATAACCTACTTTTTTCCCTAATCCCTTTATAACTTCATATTTTGGAGCTTTCGAAATTTTAAATACTCCATTTTCAACTTTAGCCATAAATATATCTCCCAAATCATTCCAATTTTGATCAAAAATAATTTTTCCTGTTATACCTTTATATCCCTGAAATGTTTTTAAATCGGTAAGCGCATCTCTGATAAGCACTCTATTTAAACCAACCTTACGAATTGCTGCAATAATTAAATTCATTCCGTCATACGCATGTGTAGCAAAAACATTTGGTTTAATTCCAAATCTTTTTAAATATGCAGCTTTAAAATCTTTTAATTTTGGATTATTAGCATTTGGGTCGTATTGGCTAGTACTTACAATACCTTCAGCAGCTTCACCTGCTATTTTAAGAAATTCATCAGATACTACTCTATCCGATGCATAAATAGGAACTTTTATTCCTAAATCTCTTATTTGTTTCACAATAAACCCAGACTCTATGGCGTTTCCCCAAATCAGAATTCCATCTGGGTTCATTCTCTTAATATTTTCTAACTGCATTTTAAAATCCGTCTCTCCTTCATTAAATCTTTCTTCCATCATCATAGGATGTCCTAATCTTGTTGCAACCCCAGAATATTCCATAACTCCCACTCTACCATATCTACTATTAGTTCTAATAACTGCAACTCTTTTATGTTTTTTTATTTCAAAAATATAAGTTGCTAAAGCATAACCACTTTGGCGATCATCACTTATTACTCTAATCATCCATGGAATATTTGTTTCTGTATATGTAGGATCTGGATCTCCAGAATTCACCATCATTATTTCAGCTTTCAAAGTAGCCCTTAACGCCACATGAGAAACAATATCATCAATAGAGCCAAGAAATGCCCATACTTTTTCATCATCCATTTTAACCACTTCATTAGCGGCAGCACCCCATAAACCTACATCATTATGAATCATTAATTTAAAAGGAATACCATTATATAATCCATTTTTATTAGCCTCTTCAATAGCAAGTTTGCACCCATTTAGCATTTGTTCTCCAAGTGGTTTAATTGGAGATCCTTCTAATGGTCCTAAAAAACCAATTCGAACTTCTTTTAAATTTTTTGGAGGTAACTTTTCTCGTCCAGCTCCATTAAATTCAATTGGATCTACGAAATGATATTTGTACGCTTTTTGAAAACTATTATATGGAAAATATTTATCAGGTGTTTTACCATATTTCAAATCCTTTTTTTGTGCTTTTACTTCCTTAAACTGAAACATTAGAATCAGCAAGAGCATAAATAATAATTTAATGTTATTTCCCATTACATTTTAATTTTATTTTGATTTACATATTGCCCAAACTTCTATTTCTACAAGAAGTGTTTCCCAGCATAATCTTACTTGAATTCCTGTAGCAGCAGGTAACGGATCAAGATTTAGCCATTGATAAAAAGTAGTTCTAATTTTATTAAACTCATCATAATCTCTTTCAATATCTCTTAGGTAATTGGTAGTTCTAACCACATCATGCCACGACATTCCTTCTGCTTCCAAAAGATTAGTAATATTTAAGTACGTTCTCCAAAGTTGTGCTTTAAAATCACCTATATGTTCTGGTTTTCCTTCTTCATTAACACTAGCAGTACCAGAAATTAATAATGCTTTATAACCTCCTAAATCTAATCGTAATGCTCTTGAAAATGAGGATGGTTTTTCATAATTAAAAGCTTCATTAATTATCTGAGGCGCAGATACTGCATGCTTTTCTAATGGAGGACGATCTTGATGAATTGAAGGGTAAACTGCTTTTGTAATTTTATGATCATCCGATAAAATTCCTAATTTTTTCATTTCTAACTTTTCACCATCTGTAAGTTTTGATAAATCAATTAATAATTGTTTATCCTTATTTTCTATGACACAATCCATATTACTTATTTTTTATATTGTAATTATTTATAATCTATTCTTTAAAAAAATTCTACACTTTTACTTCAACAATTCTCCTCGACTTACTCCTTTTGAAGTTGCAACCCAAATAACATCGTCTTTTAAATCAACCCCAATCACAAAATTATGAGAAATGGATGGGGAAACTTGTTTTTCTGTTTTTTTGGTACCGTTAGTTATTATAATTTTTCCGTTCTTGTTATTGGCATTTTTAGTATAGGTTACCCAGTGTTTACCATCCGTAGTACTTAAACCTTTATCTGTACAGAGATATGCTACTGGACCAACAGCTCTAACAAAATTTATAAAATTACTTGCTAACCCACTATCATGATCAAAATAACCTTTCCAATGAACTCCATCATAACGACTTAATCCAAAATAGGTGGCTACCCATAAATAACCATCTGCCCATGAAGTTCCTGTAGTTATATCATGAACTACCCCATCGTCTGGAAAAAGATCGATTTCCATATTTTCATCTGGGTCAACATAATCTCTAAATTTTTTAGTTTTTTTTGTATATTCAATAACACCACCTCCCCAAGCTGCAATAAATATTTTTCCATCGCCAGCACTAACACCATAAGTCCAAGGTTCATGCATAGGTGCATTTTCTTGTGTAAAAATCTCCCATTGTTTTGTGTACGTATCATATTTTCCGGCGCCACCACCTGTTGCAACCCATATATCTTTACCATCACAGAAAACCGAATAAATTAAATCATTAGGCATACCACTATTTATTTGTGTAAAGTTTTCAAACTTTCCAGAGGACCAACGTGTTAAACCACCCATTGTACCTAACCAAACATCACCAGTTTGCTTAACTATATCTATTGCTAAAACACCGTTATGAGCTAAGCCATCTTTTGTAGTATATGTTTTCCATTTTCCTTTTTCAAAAACAGCTAACCCATTATGAGTACCCACTAAAACACGGTCGCCATCTATTCGCACACAATATGCTTTATTACTAGGTAAACCATCTTTAGTAGTGTAACTGTGCCAATTGCCATAAATAGGCATAGTGGAAATATCCGATTTAGCATTTTGAGCATTTAATGGTGTAGTTATAATGCTTACTAAAAATAGTAAGCCTCCTAAAACTGTAAAAATGGAATGCTTTTTAAAACTTGCTTTTATCATAATTTATTAAATTTTAATAAGTGGTATTATGTGTTTTTAAACTTTGTGCTTCGTATTTTGGTCCTCTTATTGATTTTAAATAATTGACTAAATCATTCAGCCCTATTTTTGATAAATCATTTACCCTTCCGTGCCTATCATCTCCGCCGTAAACTGTCCATATTTCTTCTAAGCTTTTTGCACGTCCATCATGCAAATAAGGAGCCGAATTATAAATATTATTTAGACTTGGTGTATCAAAAAGTATAGGGTCGTCTGTTGGTGACAAAGAACCAACATCCGATAATTTTAAATCCGTATAATTTGGAGCTGGATGACAAGTATAACATCTGTTATTCTCTGGAATAATATTATTTAAATTATCCACAGTACGATTAAAAATTTCTTTCCCTCGTTGTTGTGATTTTGTTAATTTACCAAATGGATTATGTGCAAGATTTGGAGGATATTTTATTCCTGTTTTTATAAAGGCAACCAATGCATCCAAATCTTCATAATTAAAAGCTTCCGTTCTTGTAAGAAATTTTGAAAAACGCATACCATCTTGTTTATAAACAGATTGATTTTTACCACTCCATTTAAATGGAGCCGTACCTGCAATATCGCGTAATGACATAGTATTGGTTATGTTACGCCCCATAGCAGCAAAATTGTACATAATACCATCTTCATGATAATCAGGATGACAAGTATAACAGGCATACTGATTTTGAAATGTATGTGATGCGTAGGTAAATAAACGGCGTCCTTTTCTGGCAACTGTAATGTTTTTTGGTCCTCCAAGGTCAATAGAATCTATTATTTGATTACTTTCCGTATCAATAATTGCTATTTTGTCTTCTAATTGTTCAGCTACGTATAATAATTTACCATCGGAAGATACTGTTAATCCTTTAGGACAAGATTTCGTTTGAATTCGTTTTGTAACAAACCTTTTACTAACACCTAAATTATTAGCTAATCTTTTTAATACTTCAGGAGAAGTATTTGCAATAATATTTCTTATAGAATCTAAATTAATTACAGAAATAGTATTTACCCCAGTGCTTGAAACATAAGCGTTTTTACCATTTGGGTTTACTACAATATCAAACGGATCAGGATAATAACTATTTTCTTCATCTAATAGTAATTGTACAAGCTTTCCATTATCTTTTTGTTCAACAATTCCTATACCGTTGGTCATCATCCAACCTCCTTCAACCTGTATTGCTGGAACCATATTTTTTGGACGAATTAAGGTTAGCAATGCCAAATCTCCTGAAGGGGTAAAAGCAACATTTTCCATCATATAAGCATCCTTAATAGCTATATCTTTTAACACCTTATGACTACTATCATCTACTACAGTAATTTCACTCACCATTGGTTCTCCAAATTCAGAAATATTTGGGCGTCTACTAGTAATGTAAAGTTGTTTTCCATTTGGAGAAAGTGCTGTTCCTGTAGGATTGTCTCCGGTTGTAAGCCTATTAATTTCTTCTTCTGATGTTAAATTAATAACGGACAAGTCAGATCCAAAACAATTTACAACATATAAAAACTGTCCGTTAGCACTTAACGATAATCCAGCTGGACCATTTCCTGTTTTTAATTCCTTTACTACTTTTAGGGTTTCTAAATCAATTACAGAAACGGTATCTGACCATTCATTACTTACATACGCTATTTTTTCATCAGAACTTAAAATAACACTATGTGGATGAATACCAACTTCTATTTTATTTATTACTTTTTTTTGCTTGGTATTTACCACCAATAATTCATTTGAATCTTGCGCAATTACGTATAATAAAATTCCATTTTTTGAAATTGCCATATTAAATGGTGACAAATATTTTTCATTTATCATTTTAGAAATAAAGCCTGTTTTTTGTGTATATAAATGACAAGAAATGCATGATAATGGATGATCTTTTACTGCGGTTTTGTTATTTACATGAACTCTAGCTAATTTTCTGCCAGGGAAATATATAACTGCTGCTAAAACAATAACTACTCCGAAAAAAATTATTAATTTTGATGTTTTCATGGGTTATTAATATTCTTTCTTTTTAGTTTCCTTTTTAATGTTTTCTGGTACTTGTATAGGTCCTTTTTGAACAGAAAGTGGTTGTCTGTTTTCAGGAACTTGTTCTCTGTTTTCATGACATCCAACACAACCTCTTCTTTCTCCAGGTCTCATATACATCCAATTACTTGGCCCATTAACAACTTGTCCGTTTTTACCAATAGTTTGCAATCTAAATGGTGTATCTGCAATTATTTTTATATAAAAAGACCCATCTTTCTCAACATTAACAGTTCTTAAAGTTTTGTCAATTCCTAAAACTTCTACTTTATTTGCTTTTAAACCTACTTGTAAGGAATCCGTAAAATTTATATCTTGACAAAGCATTAATCCAGAATTAAATTTTAAGTTTACTTCGCTAGGTAATTTTCTAGGTCTTTGGTGCTTTTTAATAATTACAGCATCTATAGTATTATATTTAGCATCTTCATAAAATACTTTCCCAAGTGAATTGCTTTTAGTATTAAATGAATATAATTTAAATAAATTATTTTTAGAGGAACGATAGGTTACTAATAAAGAATCTTTACGCCAAGGACTTACAGCATAAAAATCACCTTCAATTTCTTTGGTTAAATTTGTTTTACTTTCTACTGGATTATTATAATTTACAGCACAAATATTTCGTTTTTTGTTTCTATCATTTGATTCAATAAATAATATTTTACCATTTTCCGTTTCTTTTCCTGAGCTTCTAATATAGCTTCCTTTAATACCTTTATAAAATAATCTTTCTTTGGTCCCATCTGGTCGTAAAACTAAAAACACCGCATTTTTTTGTATAGGAAATAGCTCTTGGCTAAAAGTTAATACCCTACCATCCTTTAACATTCTAGATGCAAAATAAGCGTTAGGACTAAAGGTAATTTGACTTATTTTAGAGCCATCTTTATTACAAGAAAACAATGCATAAACATTGCTGGTTTGTGCAATATCTGTTAATTTGCTAAATAACAATCTTCCATCTGGCAGATACAATGGGTCTGTACAATTTTCCTTAGTAGAAGTGGTTACTTGATGAACTTTTTGATTTTCTAAATTCATTTCAAAAATTTGCCAAATATCCTTTTCATTTCTTTGCCCGGCAAACACTATAGATTTTCCATCAAAAGATACTTGTGGAGCACAGGCAGAAAAAAAATCTTTGGTAAGCACCTTTATAGTA
>DGOU01000237.1:20607-21632 GCA_002390165.1 Lutibacter sp. UBA4458 | reverse complement strand
TATTTCTTTATTTGTTTGTTTTTGACAAGAAGTAAAAACAACTAACACAAAGCTAGTGGCAAATAAAAACCTAAAAACTGTGTCTATTTTTATACTGTTCATTAAATAACTTATTTTGGTTCTTTTACAACAAGAAATTGATTTGCTTTAACCTTTTCTAAAACTTGAAATTTACCAGATGGCCATTTTATTTCTATTTTATCTACTACATCATTTTTTAATAATCCAAAATGAATTCTAGGATCGCTTTGAGATAAATAGCCTGTTGTACTTTTCTTTTGTGTAGTTTGTACCTTTCCACCAGCGGTTAATCTAATTCTAGCTCCTATTCCATCTTTATTGCTAGTTTCTCCAACCAATTTAAGAGTAAGCCAATTATTGTTATTGCCTTTATTGTTTCTTAAAAATTTACTTTGACTATCTAAATTGACAACAAAAATATCGATATCTCCATCATTGTCATAATCTCCCAAACAAGTTCCCCTTCCAACATATTCTTCTTTAAAATAAGGCCCTTTTTCTACAGAAATATCTTTAAATTTTCCATTTCCTTCATTTTCAAATAATTGATCTTCTTGACCATAAAGATGTTTTAATTCTCCATTAGTTTTAAAAATATCGGCATCGCCATCATTGTCATAATCAAAAAAAGAAGAAGACCAACCAACAAATTGCCCTGAAGCCACTGAAATACCTGCAGGATAAGATTCATCGCTAAAAATGCCATTCCCTAAATTTTTGTATAGTGAACAATAATTATCATCAGAAATAAACATATCTAACAATTCATCACCATTATAATCCGCAAAATCCACAGACATGCTTACCGTTGCTTCTCCTGCTTGACTAAAACCTGTTCCGGACATAGTGCCTTTATCTGTAAATCCTTTACCCGCGTTATTATGCCATAGATAATTTACTGTATGATCGTTTGCCACATAAATATCTACAAAACCATCATTATCATAATCTGCGGCACCTACACCCATAGCTCTACCATCCACATCTTCAATTCCCATTTTTTT
>DGOU01000237.1:0-20578 GCA_002390165.1 Lutibacter sp. UBA4458 | reverse complement strand
TTGGCTATCGTAAGCTAATGGACCTGGAAATCCGTCTGGCGCATAATAATATTTATAATTGGGATCAAATTTTAAGTAATTACCTACGTATAAATCTAATAAGCCATCATTATCATAATCAAACCAAACCGCACCAACACTACATTCAATTCCTCCTCCAATTAAAGATTGTTTAGTTATATCTTTAAAAGTGCCATCGCCATTATTTTTAAACAAGGTGTTTTTACCGTAATTGCTTAAATAAATATCAGGATATCCATCATTATTAAAGTCTCCAACAGAAATTCCCATACTATATTTTGCTCCTCCTACTTTTGCCTTTTTAGTAACATCTTCAAAAGTTCCATTCTTTAAATTGTGATACAGGCGGTTTTCCTCTAAAATTTTTGGTTTTTCACTTTTACTAAATGTTTTAATCCAAGTGCCACTGCAAGCATATATATCCATAAAACCATCCTGATCAAAATCTAAAAATGCAGCACCACCACCAACGGATTCAATAATGTTTGTCATATGATCATCGCCAATGGAATGCACAAAATCTAACCCAGACACTTGTCCAACTTCCTGAAAAAAATCATCTGTAGGTGGTGGAGATTTAAATGTTTTGCTTTTGTTTTCTGCTTTAGACTTATTATTTGAATTGCATCCTGTTAAGAAAAGAAGGATAACGGTAAGAATGCTAAAAATTTTAAATCTATTACTACTATAGAAATAGTTACTTTTTAAATTCATTTTAATATTGATTTAATTTAAAAAATTAACCAATCCTTAAAATTTTTAAATCTTTTTTTATAAAAATCTAATAGTAATAAAAAACAAATTTATTACAAAAGAAAATTGCTTTATCTGTTATTTAATAAAAGCACTTTATTTAAGATTTAAAATTGAAAAATGTATTAAGTAAAATAGTTTATCCGGTCAAGAAAATTAAGGGGATAATCTAATATGCCATTGGTCAATTTACATACAAAGATAACTCTAATAAACCTACCAAATAAAGTATAAATAACTTAATTTAGAGAGGTTAACCTTTCATTAACTTTTAAGTGGTTTTCTAATAAAAAAATTAACTTTTTATTAATTAAAGTTTAATCAATTAATAGATTTAATTTAACCTTATTCTTTTTTATTAGGTCTATAAAACAAATATGAGTGGTCGTTATTTGAAACTGCCAAAAATAAATTTCCTCCTAAAAAAACAAGTTTTCTTCCGTTTAAATGTGCTGGTATTGATAAAAAATTAAAGGATGAAAATTCATTATTTTTATAGGACGAATAAATACCTCCAGAATTAAAATTAGTGTTTCCTAATTCTGCAACGCTGTTATAATTATTTCCAATAAACATTAAAGTTGGGTTTCCTTTAATTTTATCTACATAAAAATTTTGAATACAACTAAATTGAGCTTCTTTTGGTAAAGGTTCACCTTTAAAAGAACCATCAAAATTATAATATATCATAGATCTGAGCTCTTGAATTTCTTTCTTTTCCAATATTTGATTTTCAGATTCACCTGTTAAATCAGTAATTGTTTGAATAGTAGCAAATTTGTTATATGTAGGAAACTTTTTACTTAATTCTGGCATTTGACTTAACAATAAATCTCTTGAATCAAAAGGTATGTATCGTCCGTAAAAATCATAAAAAATAAATGGATCTAACTGTCCGTTTTTATCAAAATCATCTAAATATAATTTAACTGGATGCTCTACAGATGCTTTCCATTTAAAATTTAATCCTTGATTACCGCCAACAATATCCATTGTGCCATTTTGATCAATATCTTCTATAGCTATAGTATTCCATAATCCCTTAGTATTTTCTAGACCTAAAGATTTAGTTTGGTTTGTAAAAGTTTTATCTCCATTATTTATTAAAACGGTTATTGGCATCCAGTCACCAACTACTACTAAATCTAATAATTTATCTCCATTAATATCCGCCCATTTACTATCTGTTACCATACCAAGCCTAGATTTTTGAACAATTTTAAATCCTTTACCATGGTTATTTCTTAAAATAAAACTATATGGTGAAAGCCCATATCCCATTGGTATTGATCTGCTTCCAATAAACAAATCGGTAAAACCATCGTTGTCAAAATCACAGCTAGAAACTGAACCTCCATTGGTTCTAAATAAAGGCATTTTTAATCTTTTAAAATTACCTTTCCCATTATTAATATAAATTCTATCTTCAAGCAGCATATCACGTTCTAATTTATCACCACCTCCACTTAAAACATATAAGTCTTGATCTCCATCATTATCAATATCAATACTTGTTGCATCTACATCCTCAAATTTATTATCTTTTTCAAAAACATCTATAACTGGACTTTTATAACTTCCATTTTTTTGTTTAAAAAAGATTCTTGACGATTGAAATCTTGCACCGCCCAAATAAATATCTTTTAAACCATCATTATTAAAATCTTCTTGAACAACAGCAGGTCCTTCAGCGGAAAGAATTTCAGGAATTAAAGGTTCCTTTTCATAATCGAAATAAACATTTTCTTGATGAGAAAAAGGAAATGTGAAAAAATTATTTGCATTATTAACAAATTTTCTATCTATTCTGTTAAGGTTTTTGTTTAACCTTTTAATGGTGCTTTTCTTATTAATTGCAATTTTTTTCTCTGTTTGAACTGCTCCATCTGGCCAAATAACTTTAACGGAATCAATATTTTTAATTACTCCTAGTCCGAAATGAAGTACAGGAGATGAAGAAGATTGAAACCCTTTAGTAGTACTTACCTCTTTTACAAAATACTTGTCTCCACAATATACAACAGCTTTTGTTCCAACTATTATTTCATTTTGTTTATTTCCTTGAAAACTAAAAGAAACATAACTATTAGTTTTATTACCCTCGCTTTTATTTTCTAATATTGTAGCTTTTTCATTAATATTATTAACTACTATATCTACATCGCCATCATTATCTAAATCGCTATAAGCTGCGCCATTAGAAAATGATTTTTTAAGCCCAGAAGTTGTTGTTGTTCTACTAAAATTTAAATTTCCATTATTTTTAAATACTACATTTGGAATTTTATTTGAAGGCATTTTGGCAATTAAACTTTTCGCTATTTTAGCACGTTCTTTTTTACTTGCTTTGTTAGGAATATTTATATTGGTTAAAAAATTAATATAATCTAAATCGTTAGGCCTTTTGTAAATACCAGTTGTAACAAAAATATCGTTTAAACCATCATTGTCAAAATCTTGAAGTAAAGGTGACCAACTCCAGTCTGTTGCAAACGTTTTTGTCATTAAAGCAATGTCTGAGAATGATTTATTATCTCTGTTTAAATGAAAATAATTTCTGGCATATTGATTAGCAAACCCAAAATTACTTTTTATTTGCTTAACTCTACTCATATCTTCTCCACCAGACTTTAAAAATATATTTGCATCATTCGGCATCATATCTAAAGTAAAAATATCAAAAAGATGGTCGTTATTCATATCGGCAATATCAACACCCATAGATGCTTGAGAAGTACTACTCAAAAACTCTTCAGAAGATTCTTTAAATGTTTTATCTCCTTGATTTATATATAAATAATCTTTTTCATGAAAATCATTACCCACATAAATATCCATTAAACCATCTTGATTTACATCCGATGCAATTAGTGCTAATCCAAAACCAAGAGAGCTACTATAAATTCCTGCTTTTTGAGATATGTTTACAAATTTTTTCTCGGATTCATTCATTTTATTTTCGAATAAAATATCTCCAGAAATAGGATCAACTTCATTTCTTTTTTCCGCATTTCCATAATTTTTAATGGTATGTACAGAATGATTCATTAAATACATATCTAAATCGCCATCATTGTCAAAATCAAAAAAGGTAGATTGTGTTGAAAATCCTGAAAAATCTAAACCATATATTTTTGAAGATTCTGAAAAAGTATTATCTCCATTATTTATATAAAGTTGATTATGGCACATAAATGTTTTTAAATTCCCTAGTTTAGAAACGTATATATCTAAAAACCCATCATTATTAACATCGGCCATAGTTACTCCAGTTGACCAACTATTATCCATTATTATTCCTGAACTTTTTGTAATATCTTTAAATTTCATATTACCTAAATTTAGGTATAACCTATCTGGCAATTGATTTGCAGTAAAGTATATATCATCTAAACCATCATTATTAATATCGCCAATAGCAACACCGCCTCCATTATAATAATATAAATACTCAACAATGTTCATATCATTGGTGTCGGTTAAATTATTTGAGAAATTAATACCCGATTCGTTTGAACTTACTGCCTCAAAAAATAAGTCTGCCTTTTTAATTTTCTTTTCACAACTTAATACTAAAATTAACATTGAAAAGACTAATAAATAACTATAGATTTTTTTCATAATATTAAAAATTAAAAACTGCTATTGAATCATTGTTTCTTAATACAATTAATTCATTTTTATTAACAATCATATCTCTTATTTCTCCTTTTAACAAGAAACTTTTGTCGTTATTTAAAAATTTGAATTTCATATTTCCTTCATTTTCTAAATATCCTCCGTAAGAAGCGTCATATCTTCCAAATTCAGGTTTTACTTTATATAAGTTTCCACCAAATACAATATCTGTATCTCCATCCTTATCAAAATCTTGAAATTCAAAAGCATAAACTGGTGAATATTGCACTTCTTGTGGCAACTCTGCAATGTCAAATTTAAAATTTCCTTGGTTAATTAATAAGGTAGTTTGCAACCTATTAGCAACTAATTTAGTTGCTCCTTCTAATTCTTTTTTACTAAATATTTTGCTAATATCTGCACTTTCAAAAGACATATAATCTGGAAATCTCTTTTTTAAATTTTTAATTTGTGCAATTAAATTGTGCCTTAAGGCGTAAGGATAATCTTTACCATCTTTTCCGCGAAAGGTATAAACCGGATCTATAGAGCCATTAAGGTCAAAGTCTTTAACATATAAAGAAATTGGATTAGTTACGGATGCTTTAAATCTACTATTTAAACCATTATTTCCAATAATTATATCCATGTCTCCATCGTTGTCTAAATCGGCTTGACCAATAGTATTCCACCATCCTTTTAAATTCTCTAATGGATTATCTTTTAACTTCTGAAAAGAGCCATTATTATTCTTAAATAACTTCACCCCCATAAATTCTCCTACAACTAATAAATCATCATCGCCATCTTTATCAAAATCATTAAATATTGCATCTGTTATCATTCCAATATTTTTTAATTCTGGAGCATAAGTTTCCGTTACATCTTCAAAAATACCTTTGCCGTTATTTAACAAAATAAAACCTGAACAAAGCATTCCATATTTATCTGGTTTTAATCGTTCTCCAATAAAAAGGTCTAAATCACCATCATTATCTATATCTGAAGCAATAACTGTTCCTGTACTAAAATTTCCTTTATTTGTTGGTAATTTTTGAGGTGAAATTGTAAACTTTCCTTTTCCGTTATTAAAATAAAGCCGATCAGATAATTCTTTTGAATAACTACTAAATTCCATTCCACCGCTGCAAACATACAAATCAAGATCTCCATCATTATCCGCATCAAAGAATAGACTACCAAGGTCTTCCGAATTCTTGTTTTTTTCAAATGCCGGAGTTTTTTGTTTAATAAATTTACCTGCACTTCCTTTTAAAAGAACCGATGAAAACCCTTTAGATCCACCAATAAATAAATCATTATAGCCATCCTTATCTACATCGGCCATAGATGCTTTCGGGCCTAAAGAACTATACATTTGATTAATTAACCTATTTTTATTAAAATCAGAAAAAACGTTCTCATGATGTTTAAAAGCTATTTTACTTGTGTTTTTTACAAATAGTTTTTTTAAAACTTCTTTCTTAATATTCTTTTGAGGTTTAGCTGTATTTTTTTCATTAATAGTAATTGTTTGGTTTGTAGGAATATTTTTAAGAATAGTAACGTTACCTTTTGGCCATATAACTTTTATATTAATAGTATCATTAGAACCAACACCAATATTTGGACGATTATCCATACAAGATTGAAACCCTCTAGTCGGTTGAATTTCATAATAATAATTATCTCCTTTTTTTGAAGAAACTTTTATTTTAGCGCCAATGGCATTATTATTTAAATCTTCTCCCTGAACAATTAATTTAATATAATTAGAATTCGCTTTTGAATTTGTATTTGTATTTATTAGATTGTTTTTAAATAAAAAACAAGGTGTATTAACATTGTTAACAATTAAATCTAAATCTCCATCATTATCTAAATCTCCATAAGCAGCTCCATTAGAGAAACTTAACAAATTTAAACCTGTGCTATAATCTCTTTTAAAATTGAAATTACCTAAATTTTTGTAAACTTGATTTTCAACTTTATTTGAAGGTATTATTTTAATAAGCTTGTGATAATCAAAATTCTTATCTGAGACCATAGCCTTAATTACTTCTGGACTTGAAATATATCGTAAATAATCTTGATTTGTTAAATCTTTATAAACACCATTTGATATACATAAATCTTTTAACCCGTTATTATTCATGTCAAAAAATAATGCTCCCCAACTCCAATCTGTTGCCTCAATACCAGAATATCGGCCAATTTCACTAAAGGTATTGTTTCCATTATTTTTTTGTAATGTGTTTCTTGTAAATTGATGGTAATAATCGTTTTTTAAATTATTTCTATAACTATCATAATCTTCAAACGTGGTTACCATTTTTAGTCTTTTGTAATCAGACGGAAACATATCCGTTACATATATTTCATTCCAACCATCATTATTTATATCTACCATTTCACCTCCCATTGCTGCAGCTGTAATGGACATAATTTGATCTGTAAGACATTCTTTAAAGGTGCCATCTTTTTGATTTATATATAAATAATCTCTTTCAAAAAAATCATTGGAAACATAAATATCATCCCAATTATCTCTATTAACATCTCCAATAGAAACTCCTAATCCAAATCCAATTATACTTCCGTAAATTCCAGCCTTTTCACTTACATCAAAAAATTTACCATTTCTGTTTTCTAATAACCTATCACCTCCTAATAAATCTCTATCATCTCTACCATTGTTAGATTGATTAAAGGATCCAATAGCTTGAAATGAGTTATTTAACAAATATAAATCTAAGTCTCCATCTTTATCATAATCAAAAAATGAAGCAATAATGGAGTATCCTTTATCGGCTAAATTATATTTTTCGGCAGATTCGGTAAATGTTAAATCTCCATTATTTATAAAAAGTTCATTTTTTTTATTGTCTTCCTTTTTATTACCTGAATTACATACATAAATATCTAAAAACCCATCTCCATTAATATCTACCATAGTAACACCTGTAGACCAAGTATGATTACCTCCTGTGCCAGATTTTTCGGTTATATCTTCAAATTTAAAATTGCCTTTATTAATGTATAATTTGTTTTTTGTCTGATTTGCTGTAAAATATACGTCTACTAATCCATCATTATTAACGTCTCCAATAGCAACTCCACCTCCATTATAAAAGTTTCTATATTTATAAACATTTAAGTCACTATCATACGTTAAATTATTACTAAAATCTAACCCGGTTTGGCTTGATGACATTAACTCAAATTGTTGATCTTTCTTTACATCATCTTTACAAGAAGTGATCAAAAAAAAAGATAACATTATTACAAATAACAAGGTATCTTTTAAAGCATTATTTTGCAAGTTCATTATATTCACTTTTTTTATCTAAATCTTCAATTTTTACAGATATTTCTTTATCATTTAAAACAAACATTTTAATTTGTCTGTTTCCGTCAATTTTTACAAAAACTTTTCGCTTTAATTTTTTCACATTAATTTTCATAAAATCATTTCCGGGAAACCACTTTTGTAGCGTATCCTTAATGCTTGGCACTAATTCCTTTGCATATAATCTTTTATTCCAAGGTGCCCAGGCATCATAATAAAATCTCATTTTTAATCCAGTCATTATGTTTTTATCGTTAAACATTCCATAAAAAAGCATTTTAATAGGAGATTCATTTTTTTCTTTTGCTTTCATAGTAAATGCAGCAAAATGATTACTTGGACCTTGGCTTATCATTTTTTTTCGATTTAACACCATGCATGTTTCAAAAAACTGTTGTTTGGTATCATTAAATTTTAATCCAAATATCAAAGAATTATTTTTAACATCGGTTGCAAGCTCTTTCTTTACTAATTTTGTGTAATCAGACTCGCAGGCCATTAAAGTGAAAATAAGCACTAAAATAAAGTACTTATTTTTATTTTTTTTGAAATTCATGAAATTGTATGTTTTCATTATTAATTGCCGTTATTAATATATTTTTTCCTTTTATGTTTGTTAATTCAAAACCTCTAATTTGCCCTGAAATATTCATGTTTTTAACCGACGAAAAATGGTACTTATGGTTGTCAATTGTGCCATAAACTAGCCATCCCTTTGATGCATCTTCTCTTCCAAATTGTGGTTTAATTAAATATTGATTACCACCAAAAAGAACATCATTAACGCCATCATGGTTAACATCTGTTATTTCTATAGCATTTACCGAAGAATATTGTATTTCTTTTGGAAGTTCAAAATTAGTGAATTTTCCATTTATATTAAGAAATAATGAAGTTTTAAAAATTTTAGATTGAAAGATTAAAGATTCCTTTATTGTTCTTTTATTAAAGATAGTATTCATAGTTGCATTTTCATAATCTTTAAAATATGAAAGCTTATTTTTTAAAAACGGCAACTGTGACAATAAATCATCTCTATCTGCTATTGGGTAGTCTAAATTATCTCTGCTGTAACATATTATTTGCTCATAGGATCCATTTTTATCAAAGTCATTAACGTACATTTTTAGACCTTTTTTAAAAAAATTGTTTTCACCAATATTACCAGCAATTACATCTAAATTTCCATCATTATTTATATCCTTTACTTTTAAAGAAGTCCATAAACCTTGGGTTCCATTCAATCCGTATAATTCTGTTTTATTTTTAAAAGTTCCATGGCTATTAATAAGAATTGTAATTGGCATCCATTCTCCAACAACAACCAAATCAAACCAACCATCTTTATTAATATCTACCCATTCGGCATCTGTTATTAATCCTAAATTATTAAAAGCTGGTTGATTTGAAATTTCAAATTTATTATTAGATTTATTTTCTAGCAAATATCCATTTGCAGGTAAACCATAACCATTTACTTTTAATCGTTCTCCTATAAATATATCATTATCGCCATCGTTATCAAAATCTTTTATGGTAACCGTTGAAGAACTGTAATACTGATTTTGAGGTAAGGAATTAGTTGATTTTTCAAACACATTATTCCCTTTGTTTATATAATACCTGTCTTCTAGGTTATTTGAATTTTTTGAAAAGGCTTTACCTCCACTACAAACAAACAAATCTAAATCTCCATCTCCATCTCCATCAAAAAAAACGGCATCGGTATCTTCTGAATTTTTATTTGAAATAAAAGGTTGTTCATATTTAAAATAAGTTCCATTCTTATTTGATAAAAATATTTTAGAAGTTTGACCTTTAGCTCCTCCAACAAAAAAGTCATCAATTCCATCCTTATTTATATCGGCCATTGCTAAAGCAGGACCATCATTATTAGACATAAAAGGTAATAAACGCTCCTTATTAAAATCATTGAAATAATTTTCTTTGTGTTTAAAATTAAATAAAGGTTGTATTTTTTTGACTGATTTTTGATTTATTAATTGCTCTGTATTATCTTTTAAATTAGATTTTTTAGGCTCTTCTAGCTTATATGATTTATTTGTTTTTAAATTAGTTTTAACCGTTTTAAGTCCGTTTGGCCATTGAACAAAAACGGAATCGATATTTAAATTTTCACCAACACCAAAGTGAACAGAAGCACTAGTAGAACTTTGAAACCCACGTGAAGTAAAATTTTCTACCATAGCTTTTTTATTATCGCCATATTTAATAATTAATTTAGCTCCTAATGACTTTGTGTTTTTACTTTTTGAAACTAAATTAAAAGTGATGCTTCTTTGGGATAAAGTATCTGTTTTATTTTCATAAACAAAGGATGGCATATTTATATTATTTATAACTAAATCTACCGCACCATCATTATTTAAATCACCATAGGCACTGCCATTACTAAACGATTCTTTTTTGAATCCCCATTTTATAGATTCGTCACTAAAAGCAAAATTACCCCTGTTTTTAAAAGCAACATTTGACACTGCTTTTGATGGCATAATATCAATCAATTTTTTAATGACCTTATTTTTACTCCTTAAAATTGATTTAACGTTATCCTCATTTGCCATATAGGTTATATAATCTCTATCTAAAAGGTCCTTATATATGCCATTACTTATAAATATATCTTTTAAACCATCATTATCCATATCAAAAATTAATGATGCCCAACTCCATTCTGTAGCTGCAACGTTTGCTAATCTTCCTATTTCAAAAAAATTATTATCTCCCATATTTCTTTGAAGCACATTTCTAGGGAATTGATAAAAATAACCTTGATTGATAGCTAATTTGTATTTTTCCCAAGACTCAAACATTGCTTTTGTTCTATTTCTTTCAATAGTTCTAGGAAGCATTTCTGTTACAAATAAATCAGGCAATAAGTCATTGTTAAGATCCCCAGAATCCGCTCCCATAGAACCCATAGCCGTAGATTGAAAAAAAGATTCTAAAGACTCCTTAAAACCTCCTTTTTTATCGTTTAAATATAGATAATCTCTTTCAAAAAAATCATTAGATATATATATATCTGGCCAATTATCATTATTAAAATCACTTAAAGTAATACCCAAACCAAATCCAATTTTACTAGAATAGATACCTGCTTCTTTTGTGTAATCAACAAATTTTCCATTTTCATTTTTAAAAAATTTATTTCCGTTTGGGTCTATCTTATTTCGCTGATCTTTAATGAGTTCAAATGCGCCTATTGACCGAACAGAGTTGGTTAATAAATAACAGTCTAAATCTCCATCTCTATCATAATCAAAAAAAGCTGCTTGAACAGATAATCCATTTACGTCAAGGCCGTATTCATGTGCTTTCTCCGTAAAGGTTAGGTCTCCATTGTTAATAAAAAGTTCATTACTTCTATGTAGCCCACCTGGTTTACCAGATTTACAAACATAAATATCCAGATAACCATCACCATTAATATCGACAAAAGTAGCTCCTGTGGACCAAACATTTTTACAGGCAACATTTGCTTTTTCCGTAATATCTTCAAATTTAAAATTGCCTTTATTTAAGTAAAGTTTATTATCTACCATATTACCTATAAAATAGATATCAAGAAACCCATCATTATTAACATCTCCTAATGCTACTCCACCGCCATTAAAAAAATTTCTATAGGTATAAGGATTAAATGCTTCGGTATAGGTTAACTTATTTTCAAAATGAATTCCTGTATCATTACCTTTTAATTCAAAGCGTGAAAAATCTTCTTTTTTTGAAGAGCAGGAGGCAAGAAAAAAGGCTAATAAAAATATGCTTTTTACAATTTTACTCATCGTTTTTTTTACAAAAAAAAGTTGATTTATTAAAGAATTTTATTGGTGTAAAGGTAATTAATTTATACTATTATATATAATAAAAGGGCGTTTAACCCTTAAAATTATTTCTATAAAACAAATTATACCTTTTTGAAATATTTGCAAAGAAAAAAGGAGTGTTGTACAACACTCCTTTTTTCTTTAATTCAATAATTTTTATTGTTAACTAGTACCCTGGATTTTGAGTAAGTGTACCATCACTAGCAGTAATTTGTTCAATTGGAATTGGCATAGTTTCTAAATAAGAAGGTTGTCCTCCTGGTTTTTGCCACCAAGCTTCACCCCATTTACCAAAACGAATAAGGTCACGTCTTCTTGTTGATTCCATAAACATTTCTCTACCTCTTTCCGCTAAGAAAGAATCTGCATCTACAGTTGTTAAATCAGCAATTCCTGCTCTTTCTCTAATTATATTAACATCGCTTAGTGCAGCAGACCAATCACTGGTTTGCCTAGCAGCAGCTTCACCACGTATAAGATAAACGTCTCCTAAACGTACTATTGGATAATCGTTATCCATATTATCTCTTCCAAATTGTTTAAAGCTAAATTTACCTAATCTTACACCACCATCTCTTTGAGCGTCAGGTTCTAATTCATTAATAGCAGGAGTGTAATTTAAAATTGGATCTTGAGAGTCTGAATAATCAACAATTGTATTTCCTCCATAATCTAATTGCTCTCCAACTATAAAGTTATTTGCTTTTCTTTTATCATTATTATCATATGAATTATAAAATTCTTCTAAAGCAACATAACCATTCCAAGGTTGTGATTGTAAATTCCAAGTAAATTGACTTGAATAATGAAGTGTCATTTGACTAAAATTCATATTTGGGCCAGTAACTTCATCATAAGCAATAGACCAAATTATCTCAGGATTATTTTCATTATTTGGAGCGAATATAGCTGCATATCCTTCTAAGTTGTCAGGATCACTGCTAACTGCAGGTCTTTTACCTAAATTAGGCACAGTAACACCAGCATCACTTAACGTATATGGACTATTCATAATAATATAATCCGCAGCGTCATATGCTTCTTGGTATCTTGGTGTTCCAGTATATACTTCTGCATTTAAATATAATTTAGCTAATATTCCTAAAGCTGCATATTTATTAATTCTATATTTATTATCATCACTGGTTAAATTACTACCTGATAAATCCATACCGCTAGTTACTGATGAAATTCCTAGAGAACTAAGTAATTCACTTTCCACAAAATTAAATACCGTAGTTTTATCCGATTGTGGTGCATCTGTACCAGGAGTAGTAACTAATTTTACTCGTCCATATACATCTAACAAGCGAAAATAAAAATATGCTCTTAATGCTTTTAATTGTGCGGTTTGATTTGCACTAATTCCTGCAGCAGCTAGTTGAGTATTACACTCATTAACGCCCCCATATAATTGAGTCCATGTTCCATTTAATGGTCCATTGGCTCCTGTATAAGTATGTCTGTGCATATCCAACCAAACACCACCATCATACCAGTCACCACCTTTTTGTGTAACTGCCATGGCATCTCCAGAAACACCTTGTACAGAAAAATATCCACCATGGTTTGCACTACCATCTCTTAATTTTGAGAATGGTCCTGCTAATACATCACTAGCATCTCCACCTCCACCTGTGCTCACACCTGTTGTGCTAACATCTGCTGTTACCTCGCCTATAAGAATTTCGTCCAAATTCGTACAAGAATTTGCTATTACAAAAACTCCTAACAACACCAAATAACTAATAAATCTTGTTTTCATTGTTTTGTTTTTTAATATTTTCATTATCTATAATATTTAGAATTTTTATAATTTTACTAGAACACCTATACTAAATTTTGTGGCGCTAAAATAATTATTTCTTCTATCAATACCTGGTGAAAGTACATCCGGAGTTGTACCAGTAAAACTTCCATTATCTGCAGTTCCGTAATCTTGCAATGCAGGTTCTGGGTCATTACCAGTATAATTAGTAATGGTAAATAAGTTTTGACCAGAAAAAGTTACTTTTAAACCTTTAATATAATTTTGAGCATTATCCTTAAGATCAAAATTATATCCAATAGTTAAGTTATCTAATTTGAAAAAATCTGCTTTTTCAACATATAATGAACTAAATTGAGCTGAAGTAATATCAGGATTTGCTAAACTAGTATTAATGTAATTATATCCTGTTTGAGAACCCACTCTTGATTCAAAAAATGCTCTATAAGTATTAACTAAACTATGACCAAAAGCACCTCTAAAAAATGCATTTAAATCCCAGTTTTTATAGGTTAATTTATTAGTCCATCCAATTTCAAAATCAGGAATACCTTTTCCTAATACTTTAAAATCTGCATCATCAGCTAAGGCTTGATCTTGATTAGTGATTAAATTTCCATCACCATTAATATCTACCATTACTTGTTGTCCATTAACCACTTCTCCAGAAAATACAGGTCCCCAAATTTGACCAATTTCTTCACCTTCTTTAACACGTATCAAATTTGTACTGTTTTGACCAGGAGCACCTAAGTTAGCTCTCATTTCAGCATCCACAACATATTTATCTAAAACGGATTTGTAGGTTGAAAATACAATACCTGAATTATATGTGAAATTATCCTTTTTAACGAAATCATAATTCATAGTTAATTCTAGCCCTTTTGTATTTAATTTTCCAGCATTTTCATATCTTTTATCTACACCAAACTCAGCTACATCCACTGTTCTTTCAATAATAAAATCTTTTACATCTCTTGTATAAAGGTCTAAAGTAGCATTAAATCTATCTGTAGCAAACTCAACACCAACATTTGTTTCCGCTTTTTCTTCCCACTTTAAATCTGGGTTAGCTGCACGTGCAAGTGTTGTACTTGCAGCACCTGTAGAGGAATCATAAGTTATGTTTCGTATTTCTTTAGATAAACCATTTTCACCTGGTATTGCACCAGTAACACCATAACCAACTCTAAGTTTTAATAAATTAACATTATCTAACTTTAAATATTTGTTTAAGTCAGCACCAATACCAAACGCTGGGAAAGTACCCCATTGATTATCTACACCTAACTTAGTTGAACCTTCGTGTCTTACAGAGGCCATTAAATATATAGCATCATCAAATGTATAGTTAGCTCTTCCAAAAAATGCAATAATTCTTTCATCTGGTGTCGCGCCACTATTTGCATTAATAAAACCTGCTTGTAATAGGTCGTAAGAATTTTCAATAGCATTAGAATAATCTAAATTATCGCCTGGAAAACCTCCAAGTTCAAGAAAATGATCATCAAAATTATGTTGTTGAAAAGAATAACCTCCTGTAACTTTAAGATTTGAATTTTCAAAATCTTTTTTATACGTTAAATAAGTATCAAACTGTTTTGTTTGAGATGCTGAATCATAAAATCTAGCCAATCCTTTTCTTAAAGCACCAGATGCCATTCCTCTAAAATGTGAAGTTGTTGGGTAATATTCTACATTATTTTTATTTAAGAACTGCTCTGAAACAGAAACATTAGCTGTTAAATTATCTGTTAAATCAGATTTTAAATTAAGAACATAACTAAATGCATGAGATACTCCTTTATTTTTATTTTGTTCAATAATAGAAACAGGATTAAAAGAATCAAACAATCCTAAAGCTTCAAAATAACCACCGAATTGGGCGCTGTTAAATTGGAAAGGAGAATCATCACCAGAAATAGGAGCAGTTGGGTTATAAAGTACCGCATAACGTAATGCTTCATTAAAACCAAATTTACTGTTCTTTTTTGTATATGCAGTATTAAATGATACATCAATTTTATCATTCAATATTTTAGTGTTTAAATTTGCACGTGTATTAAATTGATTAAAACCACTATGATCTAAAATTCCTTGTACATTTCTCATGTTTGCTGAAATTCTATAATTAGTTTTATCTGATCCACCTGAAACTGCAAAATTATGAACATTTGTAATTCCTGTTCTTGTAACTTCATTTAACCAATTATTACTACTTCCTAAATCAACACCTCCAGCAGCAAGAAATTCTGATGCGGACATATTATCCACAGTTTTAGCAATTGAAGACACTTCTAATTGACCACTATATTCAAATTGTGATTTTCTAGATCCACCTCTTTTAGTGGTTACTAAAATTACACCACTAGAACCACGGGTACCGTAAATTGCTGCTGCTGAACCATCTTTTAACACGTTTATTGATAAAATATCGTTAGGGTCAACATTTGATAATGAACCACCTGCAAGACCATCAATAACAACTAAAGGCTCTGTATTGGCACCAATAGTAGATATACCACGCAATCTAATTGCACCAGTTGAATTTGGATCACCACCTCTATTTGAAACGGTTAAACCTGCAACTTTACCTTGTAATAACTGAACTGCATTATTTACAACCCCTTTATTAAATTCCTTTTGGTCTAATTGCACTACAGAAGAAGTAATTTCTTTCTTTGTTGTTGTACCATAACCTACTACAACAACTTCCTCTAGTGATTCCGTATCTGTTTTTAAAAACGGATTAATAGTACTTTGACCATTAACTTTAACTTCTTGAGTTACAAATCCTAAAAAGCTAAACTCTAAAATTGCATCTGAACTCTTAAGTTCTAAAGAATAATTTCCATCAAAATCAGTTGATGTACCGTTTGCAGTTCCTTTTTCAATAACATTAACTCCAGGCAATGGCCCTTCGTCCCCAGTTACTGTTCCAGTTACTGTTTGCGAAAATATTACACTTGAAAAAAGCATAATACCTAAGAACATAAAATGTTTAATTAAGTTGAATTTCATAATTTATTTGAATTAATTAAATTTATTAAATTTTATTTGCTCAAGTGATAGTTATCACTAAGATTCTACTATCAATTAAACCAACTATCAAATATATATACTATAAATTGAAATCTTTAATAATTAACCAAAAAAAGTTAATAAAAAGTTAATATTTAGCTATATATTGCTGTTTACGTGTGTGTTATGAAAGTTTTTTAATTAACTTTTCATTAAAAATTGTTATATATTAAAGCTAATTTATGTTGAACATTTGTTACGAAAACGTTTGCGAAACTCCTAAATAGTTACTAAAAAAGCAGATAAACATGGTAGTATTGAGTATTTATCCCGAAAACGTTTTCATTATTAAAGATTAATTTTGGAAAGTTTACCTGAATAATGTTACTTATCGGGTACATTTAATATAAAACCTTGATTGTGGATGTTATCTATTTTAATTGATTTATCCTTGGATAAGTATTTTCTTAAGCGTGTAATAAAAACATTCAAACTTTTTCGATTAAAGTAATCATTTTCACCCCAAAAAGTTTCCAATATTTCTTTATGCTTACTAATATTATTTTTGTTTTTTAATAGAAATAAAAGCAACTCACTTTCTCTTCCTGTTAAATGCCTTATATCATCGTTTATTTTTAACTCATAATTTGATGGTGAAAATTTATAATTTCCAATTTCGTAAACATCTTCTTTATTTTCCGGTTTATTTTTTAATATACCAATTAAGTTATTTAACCTTACTACCAATTCTTCTTCATCTATAGGTTTTCTAATATAATCCACTGCACCAAGCGCAAACCCTTTTAAAACATCTATTTTTAAGGACCTTGCTGTTAAAAAAAGAAAAGGAATCTTTATTTCTTTCTGATTAATATTTTCTGCTAAAGTAAAACCATCCATATCTGGCATCATTACATCTAAAATACATAAATCGAAGGTGTTTTTAGCAAGCGTTGTTAAAGCCTCTTTTCCGTTTTCAACCCAAACTACTGAAAAACTCTTCATTTTAAGATATTCTGATAGCACGTAACCTAAGGATTTATCGTCTTCAACTAAAAGTAATTTATATGTTGTCATAATTAACTAACTATTGGTAATTTAATGGTTATTATTGTTCCTTCTCCAATTTTGCTTTCTAAATTAATTTTCCCTTTATGCAATTTAATAATCTTTTTAACATAGCTTAAACCAAGTCCATAACCCTTAACATTATGTAAATCTCCTTGCACAACTCTATAGTGTTTTTTAAAAATTTTATTTTGATCCTTCTTTGTTATACCAACACCTTGATCTTTTATTATAATTTGTAATTTATTATGAATTACCTCAGAGGTTAACATAATTTTTTTAGGGGATTTAAGACTATATTTTTTAGCATTATCTAACAAATTATTTAAAGTATTTTCTAAATGAGTAGGTTCACATTTTAAATTAAAAGTATCATCCTTTATTTTATAATTAAATTCAACATCTTCCATTATTGAAATAGCCTTGAATTCTTCACATAATTTATAAAGATATGGATGAAAATCTACTTTTTTTAAATTAACTATATTCTTATTTTCTATCTTACTAAGTTCAAGTACTTTTTCAATAAGTTCTTTTAACCTTTCATTTTGACTTCTAATAACATCTACATACTTTTTAGATTCTTCACTTTCCGTTTTCTGAAGAATTTTAGTAGCCAAACCAATGGAAAAAACTGGAGTTTTTAATTCATGGGTAAGGTTATTTATAAAATCATTTGTTCTAGTAATAATATTTTGTTGCCAATAAAAAGATCGTAAAACCCAAATCACAACAAAAATAATAGCTGCTAAAAATAAAAGACTTGGAATGGTAAGACCATTAAGTTGAGATAAAAAATAGTTGTTAATTCTACTAAATTGTATTTCCAAAACAACATTTTTTTCAACTAAATCTGATAAGTATCCTTTTAATTGAATACGATATTTTACCAAATTTTTGTTTTGTTCATCAAAATTTGTTGAATATATGTGAAGTGGAGATTTGTTAGCAAAAAGTTTATAGGAAAACTCCTTTTTTATACCATTTTCCAATAATTTAAATGCTAAAAAATCATGAAGAAAATAATTAGAAGAACCTCTCAAACTATCTAGTCCAGTTTTAAAATAAGTATCATCATTGGTCAGTGCTTTACCTACTAAAAAAGTCAACTCATTATTGGTGCTTAAATCAGCTTGAATTGCTTTAATCGATTTGCCCATATCTTGATTAAAACGAACATTTGCTAAATTTAATCCAATTCTTAAATATTGGTATTGAATAACCACTAACCCAATTACTGATATTACAAAAATTAAAACATAAATGTTTCTTCTTTTCAAAACTTTGATTTGTTTAATAAATAAGGTTCAAATATACTTAAACTAAATAGTTAAAGTTTAATTTTCGCTTTTTTATGTTTAAAGATTTTTAATATTTTCGTTAGCTTATTTTTTAAAATTAACTACTCAAAACATCTGCTTTTATTTTGTAAAACACCATCAAATAAAAATTTACTTTAACTAAATAGGAGAAAACAAATTTATGAGATTATATTTGTAAGGTTTTAAAATAATGTTTTCAATTTTTTTAGGATTAAAAAAACGTTATACAAACACCACACTATAATTTGATCACACCTAAATTAATATATCAATTATGAAATCTTTTAAACATTTAGCAACATTTTTAATTGTTTTAAGCTTATTGTCTTGCAAAAAAAATAATCAAAAATTAGAAGTAAATTCACCTAATAAATCTATCGCTGTACATTTATCTTTGTCAAATAATGGGCAACTTGGGTACACCGTGCACTATAATAAAGTTAGTGTAATTAAAAATTCGTTTTTAGGTTTTGATTTTGTGGATGCTCCAGCTATTAAAAATGATTTAAAAATTTTAAAAACAACCTCATCATCTCATGATTCAAATTGGAAAATGCCTTGGGGCGAACAATCTACCGTACGAAACCATTTTAATGAATTAAAAATTTATTTACAAGAATCCAAAGCTCCAAATAGATTAATTAATGTTGTTTTTAAAGTTTTTGATGACGGTGTTGGGTTTAGATATGAATTTCCAAAACAAGATAATTTTGAAGTTGCTAAAATTAAAGAAGAAAATACCGAATTTAACCTTACAGAAAATCTTAAAACTTGGTGGATTCCAGGAGATTGGGATAGCTACGAGCACTTATATAATACAACAAAGGTTTCAAAAATTAATGCAATTTTAAAACGTAATCATCCAAATTTAAGTGCAAGCTACATTCCTAATAATGCAGTAAATACACCCGTTACTATGAAATCTGATAAAAACTATTATTTAAGTTTTCACGAAGCTGCTTTAGTGGATTTTGCCGGAATGACTTTAAGCGTAGATACGTTAAATTTGAAATTAAAAAGCACCTTAGTTGGATCAAAAAACACGAAATATAAAGTAATGAGACATTTACCCTTTAACACTCCTTGGAGAACCATTCAAATTGCCGATAAAGCTGGCGATTTAATAGCTTCTAAAATGATATTAAATCTTAACGAACCTAATAAAATAGGAGATGTTTCTTGGTTTAAACCTATGAAATATGTTGGTATTTGGTGGGAAATGCATTTAGGAATTTCAACTTGGGATTTCGAATCAACACAGGATATGAATACTTATGTTGGCGAAAAACACAAAAAAGGACACCACGGTGCTACTACTAAAAACGCTAAACGTTATATAGATTTTGCTGCAAAAAACAACATTCACGGTCTATTAGTTGAAGGATGGAATACAGGTTGGAAACATTGGATAGGTTTTGAAGATCGAGAAGGTGTTTTTGATTTTATCACGCCTTATCCAGATTATAATCTAAAAGAAGTAGTACGTTATGGAAAAGCAAAAGGAGTTGAATTAATTATGCATCATGAAACTTCGGCAGCACCAAGAACTTACGAAAAACAAATGGATACTGCTTATGCTTTAATTAAATCACTTGATTTACACGCAATAAAATCTGGTTATGTTGGACCAATTATTCCAAAAGGAGAGTATCATCACGGACAATGGATGGTAAACCAATATAATAACGCCGTTATTAAAGCTGCAAAATATAAAATTGCAATTGATACTCATGAACCTATAAAAGCAACAGGTTTAAGAAGAACATATCCTAATTGGGTTTCTAGAGAAGGCTTACGTGGACAAGAA
>DGOU01000114.1:14819-16962 GCA_002390165.1 Lutibacter sp. UBA4458 | reverse complement strand
TTTTTTTCTTTTTAAAAAAATTAACATTTACAAAATTTAACCTATTATTTAATTATTTTAGCACAATAATTGTTAATCATTATCTATTAAAATTTTATTTTTTATGAAACGAATAACTTTATTTTTTGCTTTGTTTTTATTTTTTGCACATTCTAGTTTTGCCCAAAAAAAATATCAAATTAGAACTATTGCTTTTTATAACTTGGAGAATTTATTTGATACCATAAACGACCCAAATAAAAATGATGAAGCTAGCCCTATCATGGAAATTAAAGAAAACAGAGCTGCTATTTACGCCAAAAAAGTAAATAATATGGCTAAAGTGCTTTCTGAAATTGGAACCAAAGAAAATACAGATAGCCCAACAATTATTGGAGTTGCAGAAGTTGAAAATATACAAGTTATTGAAGATCTATTAAAAACTTCCTATTTAAAAAATAAAAACTACGGAATTATTCATTATGATTCTCCTGATTTAAGAGGAATTGATGTTGCTCTTTTATATAAAAAAAATCATTTTACACCTACAGACCAAGAAACTTTTGAGGTTAAACTTTGGGATACAGATGGAAAACGAATTTACACTAGAGATGAATTATTGGTAACTGGTTATTTAGATGGCGAATTAATGCATTTTATTGTAAACCATTGGCCATCAAGAAGAGGTGGTGAAAAAAGAAGTAGTATAAAAAGAGAAAAAGCTGCTTATGTTGACACTCAAATTATTGCAAAAATTAGAAAAACAGATCCAAATGCTAAAATTGTAATTATGGGCGATTTAAATGATGACCCTATTAACAAAAGTTTAAAAGTTGTTTTAAAAACAAAAGCAAAAAAGAAAAACGTACATAAAGGCGATATTTATAATCCGATGGAGGATTTATTTAGGCGTGGTTTTAACACCTTAGTTTACCGAGATAATTTGAATTTGTTTGATCAAATTATGTTTACTTCTCCATTATTGAGTAAACAAAAAAACTATAAAAACTATGAATTTTATAAAGCCGGAATTTATAAACCTCAATATTTAACTACACAAACTGGTAAATACAAAGGCTATCCTTTTAGGAGTTGGGGCTATGGTTATTTTACTGGCGGATACAGCGATCATTATCCTTCTTACATTTATTTAATTAGAGATAAAAAAAATTAAAGGTCAGTAAANNTTTCTATTACTAATTTAGTAATTGTTTATTAGTGTCAGGTCGAGCGCAGTCGAGAACAATATTAAATACAAATAATTCTCGACTACACTAGAACTGACAAATTATGAAGTTTATCTATTTAAAAATCGTATTTTATTATTTCAAATATATAGGTAATTCCACTAAGCTTTTTAAAATTAGTCTTTTTGAATATCTTTTAGCATTAATTGTAAACTGGTATAGCCATTCCAATGGTTTTCATCTATGCAAAAAGCAGCTTTAAATGTGTTTTGTTCAATTAATGATAATTTATTTCCCATATTAAAGCCAATTGCCGGATATGTTTTTTGGTTTACACCATCAATAATACTTAATTTTAAATGCGTTTTATCTTCACCAACCGTTTTACCAAAACCGTTATCGCGTAAATTTGTAGCCATAAAAGTTGGCTTCATATTCATTGGGCCAAAAGGAGCTAATTGTTTTAAAATTCGATAAAATTTTGGAGTAATTTCTGCTAAACTAATTTCAGCATCAATACTAATTTCAGGAATTCTAGATTCTTCAGAAATAGTGTTTTTAACTACTTCTTCAAATTTAGTTTTAAAATTAGTGTAATTTTCTTCTTTTAAAGTTAATCCGGCAGCATATTTATGTCCGCCAAATTGCTCTATAAATTCAGAACATTGTTCTAAAGCATTATACACATCAAATCCTTTAACCGAACGAGCAGATGCGGCTAATTTATCGCCACTTTTTGTAAAAACAAGTGTTGGTCTATAATAGGTTTCAATTAATCTTGAAGCAACAATTCCTATAACGCCTTTATGCCAATTATCTCCATAAACTACAGATGTATAATTGTCTTTTTCTTCATTTTCTTCAATTTGTTGAAGCGCTTCTATAGTAATAGATTTATCTAATTCTTTTCTGTCTGTATTATATTTTTCAATAGCACCAGCAAATGTAACAGCCGTTTCAAAATCTAATTCCGTAAG
>DGOU01000114.1:11918-14784 GCA_002390165.1 Lutibacter sp. UBA4458 | reverse complement strand
ATGGTTAATTCCTTTTTTTTAACCTGATGAATTAATGCTTTAATACCTGTTCTAGGTTGCTGATTAATAACTTGCAATCCGTAATACGCTAAAATTCTGTTTTCACCAGTAATAGGAACAATATCTGCGGCAATTGCAATAGCAACTAAATCTAAATATTCCACTAAATCCTCCAAAGTTTGATTTCTAGTAGTTGCAAACGCTTGAATTAATTTAAACCCAACACCACAACCGCACAATTCTTTAAACGGATAAGCACAATCTTCTCTTTTTGGATCTAAAACTGCAATTGCATTTGGAATTTTATTACCAGGCCGGTGATGATCACAAATAATAAAATCAATATTTTTTTTTGAAGCATATGTTACTTTATCCAAAGCTTTTATACCACAATCTAACGCAATAATTAGCGAGAAATCATTGTCTTCTGCAAAATCAATTCCTTTAAATGAAATGCCATAACCTTCATTATATCTATCCGGAATATAAGTAGCAATATTTGGGTAAAAAGTTTTTAAATAGGAGGAAACTAAAGATACAGATGTTGTTCCATCTACATCATAATCTCCATAAATTAAAATATTTTCTTCATTTTTAATTGCCTTTTCAATTCGGTTAACAGCCAAATCCATATCTTTCATTAGAAATGGATTGTGCAAATTTTCTAATTTTGGACGAAAAAAATATTTTGCCTCCTCAAAAGTTTCAATTCCACGTTGCACTAATAATTTTGCCAACGTTTCATCCACTTCTAAAGCGGTACTTAATTGTTTAACTTTTTGAGGATTTGGTGTAGGTTTTAGTTTCCATTGCATAGCGTTGCTTTTTCCTCAAAAGTAGGTAAATTATTTTATTGATTTATATATTTAATTTCAGTAGTTAGTTTTGAAAATTGGCGAAACATTTCCATAACACCACAATATCTTTCTACGGATAGATTTACCGATTTTTCAATTTTATCTTTTTTAAACTCGCTTCCAAAAAATTGATAGGTTACGTGTACTTTATCGTAATATTTTGGATGTTCATCGGTTAAATTAGCTTCTACTAACACTTTAAATCCAGCTACTTCCGCTCTCATTTTTTTTAGTAAAGAAGCAACATCCATTGCAGTACAACCAGCCAATGAGGTTAGCATCATTTTTTTTGGTCGCAAACCTTTTCCTTGTCCACCAACAGCTTCATCTGCATCAATTAAAACGCTTCCTTCATCGGTAACAGATTCAAAAAGCATTTGACCTTTCCAACTAACTTCTATTTTATTTGTCATTTTTGTTTTTTTATAATTTGAAGATGTAAATTTAAAAGAAATATGCCTTATAAAGGTAACATTATTTACAATTTATCTATTCATAAAATAAGGGTTAAAAAATAGCTTTTAAAACAAATTAACTTTACTTTAAATTAACTATCTAATTTTAAATCAATCATATATATTTTGTACCTTTGCGTAAGTCTTTAGTCAAAGAACTAAGAATTATTTCGATTTTAATAATTTTCTTTTAATCCCTTTTTAACTATGAAATTAGAATATAAAATAGATTCTAAGCAAAAATTATTAATTGAAGTTATTACTGGAACTTTTAATTTTTCGCAATTAAAAAAATTATTAACTCATATAAGTTCTGATAAACAATTTTCTGACTTTGATAAAGTACTTACCAATTTAACCAATGCACATTTTAAAATTTCTTTGTTTGAAATTGATTCATATTTGAAATTTATAAAAGAAATAGTTAAAGACAAAGAGGTTAAATGGGCTTTATTAACTTCAAAACCAAAAGCAACCGCTTTGGCTATGTTAATTTCTTTTGATTCCTCCTTTAAAAAATCAACTAAAATTTTTAGCACTCTAGAAGGATGTACAAATTTTTTAGAAGTTTCAATTAATGAAAACGAATTTTCCAAAGATGATTTTATTTCTGTAGATTTTTCTTAAACAATACTTTTTGCTACAAAAATTGATTGAATCAAAAATGATTTTTATAAAAATAGTTATAAAATCAATATTCTAGTTTTGTAACTTTGCATTTAATCCTTTAAATTGCTAATAAAGAAATAGTGTGCATCGTAATAATTGAATATGATTTTAAACAGAGTTAAAAGCTATTATGAAAATTTTTAAAAACATTTTTTTGCCTTTTTTCTTAAGTATTTTTCTTTTTCAAAATTATAGCTGGTCACAAACCATTCCTCCAGAAATAACTGCAATTGGAGATCAATATTACTGTCCTTTAAGTGATATTTATATTGTTACCGATTTTGATATAATACCTGGCGACGAACAAATTGATGCTGTTTTCATTCAAATTTCAGAAAATTATACTAAAAATGAAGACACTTTAATCTTGACTAATTTTGCTTCACATTCCAATGTTATATCTACTTGGAGTTCCAATGAAGGTAAACTTAAATTAGAAGTTATAATTTCATCCGCAACTTCCTATAACGATTTAATTGCAGCAGTTAAAGATGTTATTTTTAATAGCACTAACCCAACTATTACCGGTGAAAAACATTTTTCCTTTACTTTAGATGAATCTAATTATTTACCATCTACAGGGCATTATTATGAATATATTCCTGATGTTGGAATTACTTGGACCAATGCTAAAACTGCTGCAGAAGCCAGTACTCATTATGGCTTACAAGGGTATTTGGCTACATTAACAACACCCGAAGAAGCACAACTTGCAGGAGAGCAAGCTGCTGGTAATGGATGGATTGGAGCTAGCGATGCTGAAAATGAAGGGGTTTGGAAATGGATGACAGGCCCTGAAACAGGAAAAACCTTTTGGATTGGAAACGGTAGTAACTCAGGCGGAACAACTTCTGGTACCGATATTCCTTATGCAAATTGGAATAC
>DGOU01000114.1:8310-11832 GCA_002390165.1 Lutibacter sp. UBA4458 | reverse complement strand
GGAATGCCTGGAGATCCAACTTTAAAAATATCAGGAAACACAAAAATTACCATTCCAAATATAACAACCACTACAAACGATGAAAATTGCGGTGAAGGTTCTGTAACTTTAAACGCTACCGCATCCGCAGGAGATGTGGTTTGGTTTAATTCTTTAACAAGTACTACTCCTATTTTTACAGGAAGCAGTTTTAATATTCCAAATTTAACCACCTCAACCACATATTATGTAATGGCATCGGTAAATGGATGTTTAGAAGGAGAACGAAAACCTGTTGTTGCTACCATAAATAATATCCCTACCATTACTACCACAACCAATACTACCATTTGTGATGCAGGTATTGCAACTTTAAAAGCTACAGCTTCAGAAGGAACTCTAAATTGGTACGAATCCTTAACTAGTAGTGATTATATTACTACAGGAAACACCTTTGAAACTCCTTTTATTTCAGAGAGTAAAACTTATTATGTAGAAGCCGTTTCAAATGGTTGTGTCTCTAATCAAAGAACTCCTGTACAAGCAATTGTACAATACACAAAAACTCCAATAAATTTAAATCTTTCTATAAGTGAATTTCAAATAATAGACAATGCTAACAACAATTCTATAACCATAAAAAATGCAAGTGATTTTGGAAATGACGATTATACTTTTGCTATAGACAACATTGATGGTCCTTATCAAGAATCTCCTACTTTTGAAAATTTAATACCTGGTTTTCATACCATTTTTATATTAGATAATACCGTGTGTGGAGTAGATCAAATAGTAATTCCTATTTTAGGTTTTCCAAAATATTTTACTCCAAATAATGATGGATTTAATGATACTTGGCAATTGAAAGGATTTTCAACCGACTTTTATCCTGTTTCAGAAATTTTTATTTTTAATAGATTTGGAAAATTAATGGGAAAACTAGACGCAACTAATAATAACAGTTGGAATGGAATTTTCAACGGTAAAATATTACCTTCGTCCGATTATTGGTTTACCGTAAAATTAACTAATACAGATGGATTGATAACAAATTACAAGGGACATTTCAGTTTATTACGACAATAATATTTTGATTATTTATTCAACAAAAAACAAATGATTAGCTCAAAATTTAAATTAATACTAAAATGGATTTCTAAAGTTCCTTTTTTATTAAGTCTTATTGCAATTATTGGTGTTATTATAGATTACGGCGTATATCAATCGGTAAATTTTGAACAAAAATTATTTTGGTTATACACAACAACTATTGGTGTTGGAATAGTAGCAAATGTGTTTCGTTTTTTTCAAAAAAAATATAATTTAAAAATACAAGCCTTAGTTTTTGATATCTTTTTTACCCTAATTCTTTTAATACTTTTATTTCATCACTTAAAACTTTTAAATATTCCATTTTTAAAGGATATAGTCTGGCTACAGCTTGGAACGGTTATTGTTTTTATACGTGAAATTTCTTTAATTGATTTTAATTTAATCAAAGAAAAATTAAATCCTGCACAGCTGTTTGTACTTAGTTTTTTTACTATTATTTTAATTGGTGCTGTTTTGCTAATGTTACCTAAATCCACGCATAACGGAATTACTTTTGTAAATGCTTTATTTACCTCAACAAGTGCTGTTTGTGTTACTGGGTTAGTAGTTGTAGATACTGGTACTTATTTTACTCATTTCGGACAAATAGTTTTAATATTTTTAATGCAGTTAGGTGGTTTAGGAATTATGACTTTTGCTAGCTTTTTTAGTTATTTTTTTAAAGGAGTTTCTTCTTATAAAAATCAACTTATGCTTAGCGATATGACCAATTCTGAAAAGATTGCAGAAGTTTTTAGTGTGATTAAAAAAATTATTGTGGTTACCTTTTCTATTGAGGCAATTGGTGCTATTTTAATTTTTAGAAGCTTAAATACTACATTAATTCCTAATATTAACGATCGTATCTTTTTTTCCATCTTTCATACCGTTTCAGGATTTTGTAACGCTGGTTTTTCCACTTTAACCAATAATTTATACGAAGTTGGTTATCGATTTAATTATCCTTTACATATTGTTATAGCATTTTTAATTATTTTAGGAGGAATTGGTTTCCCAATAATTTTTAATTTCTTTAAATACCTTCGTCATATAATTAAAAATAGAATTAAATTTTTTACAAATAAACAAAGTGTTGTTCATTTACCTTGGGTAATAAACATTAATACCAAATTGGTAATAATAACCACAACACTTTTAATAGTTTTTGGAACTTTGTTTTTCTATGTTTTAGAATATAATCATTCCTTAGCCAATCAGAGTGCTTTTGGTAAAATTGTAGGTGCTTTTTTTGGAGCAGTAACTCCAAGAACTGCTGGGTTTAACACTCTAAATATGACGTCGTTACAAGCGCCAACTATTTTGCTAATTATATTTTTAATGTGGGTAGGCGCATCTCCTGCCTCTACAGGTGGTGGTATAAAAACCAGTACTTTTGCTATTGCAACTCTAAATATTTTTAGCATTGCAAAACGAAAAAATAAAACAGAAATTTTTCATAGAGAAATAGCCGAAATATCTATTAAAAGAGCTTTTTCTGTAATTTCATTATCTTTAATTGTAATTGGATTTTCTGTTTTTTTTATAACTATTTTTGATGGAGATAAAGATATGATGTCTATAATTTTTGAAAGTTTTTCAGCATTTAGTACCGTAGGTTTAAGTTTAGGTATTACTAGCTCGCTATCAAATACTAGTAAAATTATATTAGTTATAACTATGTTTATTGGTAGAGTTGGTATGTTAACGTTGCTTATTTCTTTTTTAAAGAAAATGGCGCACACAAAATACAGACATCCAACTGAAGAAATTTTAATAAATTAATTTCAAAAAAATGAAATATATAATAATTGGACTTGGAAATTTTGGCACATCTCTAGCACAAAGACTTACCAGAGCCGGAAATGAAGTTATTGGTGTAGATAATAAAATGACGAAGGTAGAAGCCTTAAAAGAAAATATTACGCATACCGTTTGCTTAGATTGTACTGATCCACAAGCAGTATCGTACTTGCCATTAAAGGATACAGATGTGGTTATTATTTGTATTGGAGAAAATGAAGGAGTTAATATTATGGCTACGGCGCTTATGAAACAATTAAAGGTAAAACGTCTTATAGGAAGGGCTGTTTCCCCTTTACACGAAGGAGTTTTAGAAGCAATGGGAATTGAAGAATTTGTACATCCAGAAGATGAAACTGCCGAAAGATGGGCGAAAAAATTAAACCTAAAAGGAGTTATTGATTCCTTTGAAGTAGAAGGAAATTACAGTATTATTGAAGCAAATGTTCCAAAAAAATATGAAGGTAAATCACTTCAAGAATTAAATTTTGGAAAAAATTATAACGTAGTAGTTTTAACTACTATTAAAATAACAGAACAAAAAAATTTAGTAGGTATTAAAAGAAAAACTAGAAAAGCACAAGGTGTGGCAACTTCTAAAACGGTTTTAAATTTAGGCGATATTATAGTGCTTTATGGTGATGTAAAAAA
>DGOU01000114.1:412-8305 GCA_002390165.1 Lutibacter sp. UBA4458 | reverse complement strand
ACTCCATTTGTAATAGTAATTTTTCTATTGTATCTTTAAAGAAGGTCAACTATTTCATTTTAAAAAAGATGAAAACTTTCGTTAAAATAATTTATTGGACACCTAGAGTGCTTGGAATTCTAGCGATACTTTTTGTTAGTTTATTTGCTTTAGATGCTTTTGATAACAAACTTACTTTTTGGCAACAAATTAGCGGTTTTATTATACATTTAATTCCCTCTTTTATTTTGCTTGTTTTTCTATTGTTTGCTTGGAAAAAAGAATTAATCGGAGGAATTATTTTTGTATTAATTGGAGTTGGATTTTCTCCCTTCATTTATAAACACAACTTTGCTATGAACAATTCTGTTAGCACAAGTTTATTGGTTTTACTAACTATTACTTTTCCTTTTATTCTTGTAGGAATTTTATTTATAATTAGTCACTTTTTAAAGAAAAAGAAACCTATTTTAAAAATTAAATATTTTTAAAACAGTGCTTTTATTGTTTTTGCAACGCCATTATTTTTGTTGGTATCTGTAATCCTATCAGAAATAGCTAAAACTTCATCATTGGCATTAGCAACCGCAACACCTAAACCAACCGCTTTTAACATTTCAATATCATTATAATTGTCCCCAAAAGCAACTACATTTTTAAAAGATAAATCCGGATATTTATGTTTTAATAAAAGTGCTAAAGCCGTTTTTTTAGAAATAGATCTATGTGAAATTTCAATATAGGTTGGTTTTGAACGATACAATATAATTTCTTCTGAAAATCTTTCTTCTAAGGTTTTGTACAAAATATCTATTTCATTTTCATCGCCCATACACATAATTTTATGGGCACCTTTTCCTTCCTGTTTCCATTTTGCTAAAACTTCAGAAGGTAATTTTATAGAAGGTGTTACTTTAGTATTATGCTGTTCTCTTTTCGCCCAATAATCCATCTTGGGAACATACCATTCATCCACATAAAATAAACTTAAATGGATTTCAGTATGGTTACACTTTTTTATTGTGGCTTCTAAAACAGCATTATCTATACATGTAGAATGAACTATTTTAAAATTATCCATTACTAAACCACCATTATAAGCTATAATAGGAGTGCTTTCATTTTTAAATTTCACCTGTAAATGTCTCATTGCCTTTGGCATACGAGAAGAAATTAACACAAATGGTATAGGAGAAATTCTTTGAACTTCTGCAATAGTTTCTTTAGATAATTCTCTATCTTTATTTAAAAGTGTACCATCAATATCTGTACAAATTAACTTATAACTCATCTGTTATCTTTAAATCGCAAAAGTAAGCATTACAATTTTAAATATCATTTTAACGGTCAATTTGTAGTGTTTATTTATCCTATTAAATATTAAAACAATTCACCTACCTTTGCCGCCTTATTTATTTTATATGAAATTTACAGACTTAGGTATTATTGATCAAATTTTAAACGCAATTAAAGATGAAGGATATACACATCCAACACCTATTCAAGAAAAAGCAATACCTATTTTATTAGACCGAAAAGATTTATTAGGTTGTGCACAAACAGGAACAGGTAAAACAGCAGCTTTTACTATTCCTATATTACAACATTTGTACCAAAATAAGCACAAAGGAAAACCACAAATTAAAGCGCTTATTATTACCCCAACGCGTGAATTAGCAATACAAATTGCTCAGAACATTACGTCTTATGCAAAATATACTGGCATTACTAATGTAGTTATTTTTGGTGGCGTAAAGCAAAGATCTCAAACTAATGAATTACGAAGAGGAACAGATATTTTAGTTGCTACTCCAGGTCGTTTATTAGATTTAATTTCACAAGGATATATTTCATTGAAATTTGTAAAATACTTTGTTTTAGATGAAGCAGATCAAATGTTAGATATGGGATTTATTCATGATATTAAAAAAGTAATTGCTAAATTACCAGCAAAAAGGCAATCGCTATTTTTTTCAGCAACCATGCCTAAATCTATTATAGAATTATCTAGTAAAATTCTTGGCGACTATCAAAAAGTAACTATCACACCTAAACAAGCAACGGCTGAAAAAGTGAAACAAGCCATTTATTTTGTAAACAAGCAAAACAAGTCTAAATTATTAATTCACCTTTTAAATAAAAACCAAAATGCTTCTGTTTTAGTTTTTTCAAGAACTAAGCATGGTGCAGATAAAATTGTACGTGTTTTAGGTAAAGCTCATATAAAATCGGCGGCTATTCATGGAAATAAATCTCAAGGCGCTAGACAACGAGCATTAGGTGATTTTAAAGACGGCAAATTAAATATATTAATTGCAACAGATATTGCTGCGCGAGGTATTGATGTTGAAGAATTATCTTTAGTTATAAATTATGATTTACCCAATATTCCTGAAACCTATGTGCATAGAATAGGAAGAACTGGTAGAGCAAATGCAAGTGGCATTGCAGTATCGTTTTGTAATGTTGAAGAAAAAGCATATTTAAAAGATATTCAAAAACTAATTAATCAGCAAATTCCAATAATAAAGGAACATCCATTTCCTTTAGATGAAAATATAGAAGTTCCATTGCCTCAAAAAAAGAATAAAAACATTCGTAAAAAAGTAAAACACCCAACGGAACATACTTCTAAAGAACGTAAAAAACCTAACCAGTCAAAAAACAAGAGAACTTCTTCCAAAAGGCGTCGNNCAACCTTCTGAATTTAAACAAATTGGAGAATTAATGGTAAATGTGTACTCACAACTTAAAGGGTTTCCAACGCCAAGCGAGCAACCAAATTATTATAAAATGCTAAAAAATATTGGTGATTTAACTGAAAATTCTAAGGCAAAATTACTAGTTGCAGTTTCAGATAATAACAAGATTGTAGGCGGAGTTTTATATTTTGATGATATGAAAAATTATGGCTCTGGAGGAACTGCCACTTTAGAAAAAAATGCAGCAGGATTTCGTTTATTGGCTGTAGATACAACCATAAGAGGAAAAGGAATTGGCAAATTATTGACAAATACTTGCATTCAATTAGCAAAAGACACTAATCAGAGTCAATTAATAATACATTCTACCAAAGCGATGCAAATTGCCTGGAAAATGTATGGAAAAATAGGATTTAAAAGGTCTGAAGATTTAGACTTTATTCAAGGAAATCTTCATGTATATGGGTTTAGATTACAATTTTAAATTAATTAGTATTTTTACAATAATTACCCATATTATTTAAAGAAAAAAACTTAAAAATGAAATACTTATTCTCTTCAAATAAATTTAATTTTAACAGTCCTAAAATATCCATAAATAAAAAATTTATAGTATTAGTAGGTCTATTAATAATTGGCTGTAAAACACAAAACGTTGTAAATAAAGATAAAAATTATTCCCAAAATCAATTTCAAAAAAATATACGAGATTATGATACGCAAGCTGTACTTTGGCAACAATTATCGGCTGAATACAGAGCATTGTCTTACCAAGCATTTAATTTAGCAAAACTTCGATTAGATACCTATCTTACCAAAAAAAGAGCTTCTAATAAACCTTTAGCTATAATTACAGATATTGATGAAACTATTTTTGATAATAGTCCTTTTAATGCTAAAATGATTAAATCTAACACCAATTACACTAAAAAAAATTGGGATACTTGGGTAAAATTAGAACAAGCAACACCAATTCCTGGTTCCTTAAAATTTTTAAAATATGCAACATCAAAAGGTGTTGAAATTTATTACATTTCAAATAGATCTTCAAATAACACAGAAGAAACCATAAGTAATCTTAAAAAAATTGGATTTCCTATTGTGGACAAGAATCATATTCTTTTAAAGGATTCTATTAGCGGAAAAGAATCTAGAAGGCAAATAGTTTACAAAACTAAAAATGTTATTATGTTTCTTGGCGATAATCTTTCAGATTTTTCTAGTTTATTTGATAATCAGTCCACCATTGTAAGAAATAAACTTGTGGATAGTTTACACTTAAAATTTGGAAATAAATTTATTGTTTTACCAAATACTATGTATGGTGATTGGAATACAAAAGGTATTTATGAAGGTAATTATAATTGGACTTCTTTTCAGAAAGATTCCATTAGAAAAGCTAAACTAAGAGCTTATTAATTCAATTAAAGCTCCTTTTTTCACAAACTTAAAGGAACAATTATTAAACCATATAATTACAAAAATCACTAATATTATTTAAATGAAAAAATTATTATTACTTCTTGTTTTATTGATATTTCAATTCAGTTTTTCACAAAATAATTCCACTAGAGGATACAAAGTTAAAGTTGGAGAACAACCTCCTAAATTATCTTTTTCTTTATTAAATGGGAAAAAAATTACAAATGAAAATTTAAAAGGAAAAGTGGTTGTTTTGCAATTTACCGCATCTTGGTGCAGTGTTTGCAGAAAAGAAATGCCTCACCTAGAAAAAGAAGTTTGGCAACGTTTTAAAAATGACGATTTTATTTTAATTGGAATGGATTTAAAGGAAGATGTAAATAAAGTAAAACGATTTAAAGAGAAAATGAAAGTCACCTATCCTTTTGCTATTGATACGGATGGCAGCCTTTTTGAGAAATTTACATTGCCAAATGCTGGAGTTACCAGAAATATAGTTTTAGATAAAACCGGAAAAATAATTTTTCTTTCTCGTTTATATGAAGAAAAAGAGTTTGCTGAAATGATTAAAACTATTGCTTTGGCATTAAAGAAAAATTAAAGAACCTATTTTTATAATCACAAAACTATTTATGGAACCAAAAAAGATTAATGAACAGCCAAACAATCCATTACATGGTGTTAAATTAGCAGAAATTGTTCAGTATTTAGAAGAAACTTACGGTTGGGAAGAACTCGGTTTTGCTATGAATATTAATTGTTTTAAAAACAATCCTTCCATAAAATCGAGCTTAAAATTTTTAAGAAGAACGCCTTGGGCAAGAACCAAAGTAGAAAATTTCTATCTAAAATCTATTCAGAAATAAATGAACTTAATTCTATTTTTCCTTCAAAAAAATGCGTCTAAATAAGTGTATCTTTGCAAAAAATTTGTTTTAAACAATACTTATGCAATTTAAAGACTTACATCTAAACAAACCTATTTTAAAAGCAATTTCAGAAATTAAGTATGAACTTGCTACTCCAATTCAAGAGCAAACTATTCCGTTGGTTTTGGCAAAAAAAGACGTAATTGCATCTGCCCAAACAGGAACAGGCAAAACTGCAGCTTTTGCTTTACCAATTTTACAATTATTATTTGATAGACAGGATTCTGGTAAAAAAGCAAAAAAAATAAGAGCTTTAGTGGTAAGTCCAACTCGTGAATTAGCTATACAAATTGGTGAAAATTTTAAAATCTACAGTAAATATACCAACCTAAGAACAACCGTTATTTATGGTGGTGCTTCCATTGAGCCACAAAAAGATATACTAAAAAAAGGAGTGGATATTTTAATTGCAACTCCGGGCAGATTACTTGATTTACACAAACAAGATTGTGTTAATTTAGACTATGTTGAAACCTTGGTTTTAGACGAAGCAGATTTAATGTTAGATATGGGATTTATAAACGATGTTAAAAAAATTGAGCGTTTATGTCCAAAAGAAAAACAAACTTTAATGTTTTCTGCAACCATGCCAGCTAAAATAGTTGAATTAGCATCCTCTATTCTTAAAAACCCCGTAACTATTGATGTTACTCCAAAAATTTCTACTGCGGTAAGTGTAAATCAAAAGCTGTTTTATGTTTCCAAAACAAAAAAAATGGAACTCTGTTTACACTTGTTAAGAAATACCATAAAAGGAGATATTTTAATTTTTAGACGCACAAAATTTGGTGTCGAGAAATTAGAAAAAATGTTGAAAAAAAATGGGTATAAAGCAATTAGTCTTCATGGCGATAAAACACAAAAAGCAAGAGAAGAAGCTCTTAATAAATTTAAAAATAAACAAATAACTATTTTAATTGCAACCGATGTTGCTTCACGCGGAATTGATATAAATAATTTAGATAACGTTATTAATTTTGACATACCAAATGTTCCGGAAACTTATGTGCATAGAATAGGAAGAACTGGCAGAGCAGGTAACGCAGGTAATTCTTATTCCTTTTGTGCGGCAGATGAAAAAACGTATATTTCTACTATTGAAAAACTAACCGGAGAAGCTATTCCTGTGGAAAAAGAACATCCTTATCCGCTAGATCCAAATGCAAAACCAGAAGTTTATATAAAAAAAGGAAGCAATAAGAAAAAAGGACGAAAATCTGCTGCTTCTAAAAAAAATAAAAAACGTTGGTATTAAAAAATTACACATTCTATTTTAAAAATTTATAAATATTAATATTATGAAAACACTATTTTTCACTATTTTATTTGGATTCATCAGCATAGCAAATGCTCAAAAAATTCCAATGTATGTTGGTACCTACACAGATGCTACAAGTAATGGAATTTATTATTATAATTTTAATACTAAAACAGGCGAATTAACTAATAAAAAATTAGCGGCTAAAATTATAAATCCATCTTTTATTGCTTATTCAACCAATAAAAAATATTTATATGCAGTTGGTGAAGTAGATAACTATAATAACACTAAAAGTGGTTTTGTTAGTGCTTATAAAATAGCTAAAGATGGAACGCTTAAATTTTTAAATAAAACAACATCAAGCGGTGCACATCCTTGCCATATTACATTAAATTCTAAAAATGCAGTGATTTCAAATTATACTGGCGGGACTATTTCTATTCATAAAATTGACAAAGATGGAAGTATTCAACCTGCATTTCAGGTTATAAACCAAAATGCTCCTAATAAAATATCTCATGTGCATTTTGCCAAATTTTTCAGAAAGGAATTATTTGTAGCAAATTTAGGAAGAGATTTTATTTCCAATTTTATAAACGATGGCAATAAATATGTTTTAAAGGAAAATTACCATATGAGCCCTAAAGCAGGACCACGACATTTTGAAATAACAAAATCAGGTAAATTTATTTACGTAATTAACGAATTAAATTCCACTATTTCTACCTTAAAAAAAGAAAATAAAAGCTATACCAACATTCAAAATATTAGCACTTTAAATAATACTTTTAAAGGTGAAAATGCTTGTGCTGAAATTCAATTATCTAAAAACAAACAATTTTTATACGGTTCCAATAGAGGAGAAAATAGCATTGTAGTATTTAAACGAAATAAAAAAACTGGTGTTATTAAAAAAATACAATCCATATCGGTTCATGGTAATTGGCCTCGAAATTTTACGCTTTCTCCTGATGGAAAATTTTTATTGGTAGCCAATAAAAAAAGTAAAAACATAAGTGTTTTTAGGGTTTCCTTAAAAACCGGGTTAATAACTTTTATGTATTCAAAAACTGCTCCAACCCCAGTTTGTTTACTTTTTTAGATTTTAACTTAATTCTATAAATGTTAAAAAGCATTGTGTTTAATTCCAGAATTAATAAATAGAATCCACCATTATTTTAATTTATTTCATTTTTTATTTAAATAGGATTGGCTTATCTATTATAGGTATTTTAACTATATGAAATGGTTGGGTAATTACGGAATTTATTCCTCCAGTTTGTAAATTCTTAATTTTTACAACAATATCAGCCTCATTTTCTGTTATTTTTATGATATCAATTGAGTGACCTCCATTTCCATAAACTTCATCAAAAACAGCAATTATTTGATAATTATCAAAATCAATTTTAGTTTCAGTGAAAGTAGATACTGTGTAGCTATCTAATTGTGCTAATAAATTATCCCAATCATTATTTTTTTGAATAACCATATTTTGTTGATTAATGCCTTCTGAACCATTCAAATTGCCTTTTCCAATTAAAATAGGATTAATTTGAATATTCTCACTATCATGATTTGTACAGCTAGTAATAGACAG
>DGOU01000114.1:0-333 GCA_002390165.1 Lutibacter sp. UBA4458 | reverse complement strand
ATTAATCACAAGGTAAGTACTTAATTATAAATATTATATGATAAATGTAATTTTATCCATTGTATCTTATAAATTATAAATTTCAACTCAACATCAGGTCGAGTAATTTTTGATAAAAAATTGTATAGAGAACTATTCATTATTATAAAATTTCCATTCTTGATACAAATTTCAACCCTGATAGGGTTAGAAATTCACTTGAATTGACGAAAATTATATAGTGCACAATGAGTTAGTTTTATTAAATTAAGATTTAATTTAGGTGGAAAATCTCTTATTTAAAGTTTCACTAATCTAATAAAAAAGCGTTATTCCAATTCAACTGTTCTTTTT
>DGOU01000059.1:10482-28386 GCA_002390165.1 Lutibacter sp. UBA4458 | reverse complement strand
TTTTCTTTAGATCACCAAGAAGTACCTGCAAACAGAGTAGATTTATGGGAAAAATTTGATGATACTATTGGACATCATTTTAACTTATCTATTGATTTAGCAACTTGTACGGGTTGTGCAGCTTGTATAGTTGCGTGCCACGCAGAAAATAATGTGCCTGTTGTAGGTAAACACGAAATAAGAGTAAGTAGAGATATGCATTGGTTGCGTATTGATAGATACTATACTTCAGATATGACCAATGAAGTGGCAAAAGAAGAAGGTATTTTTGGAACAGGAGAAATGTTTAATGAAATGACCGTTCCTCAAGAAAATCCTCAGGTTGCTTTTCAACCAGTAATGTGCCAACATTGTAATCATGCACCTTGTGAAACAGTTTGTCCAGTTGCGGCAACTTCTCATAGTAAGCAAGGTCAAAATCATATGGCATATAACCGTTGTATTGGAACAAGATATTGTGCAAACAACTGTCCTTATAAAGTGAGAAGATTTAATTGGTTTAAATATGCTGAAAACAGCGAATTTGACTTTAACATGAATAACGATTTAGGAAGAATGGTTTTAAACCCAGATGTTGTAATTCGTTCAAGAGGAGTTATGGAAAAATGCTCAATGTGTATTCAAAAAACACAATTAAGTATTCTAACTGCTAAAAAAGAAGGACGTCCTGTAAAAGATGAAGAATTCCAAACTGCTTGTTCTAGTGCTTGTCCTACTGGATCTATGGTATTTGGAGATGTTAATGATAAGGAAAGTGAAGTTTCTCAATTAATAGAAGATGACAGAACATTCCATTTATTAGCTGAAGTAGGTACTAAACCAAATGTGATGTATCACTTAAAAGTAAGAAATTCAGAAGAATCATAAATAAAAATTAAGAAGATATTAAATTATGTCTCATTACGAAGCACCGATTAGAGAACCATTAATTTATGGGGATAAAAAATACCACGACATCTCTGTTGATGTTGCGGCTCCTGTAGAAGGGAAAGCCAATAAAAAATGGTGGATTGCATTTACAATTGCACTGATTGCATTTTTATATGGAATTGGAGCAATTACATATACCATTGGAACAGGTATTGGAGTTTGGGGTTTAAATAACCGCGTTAACTGGGCCTGGGATATTACTAATTTTGTTTGGTGGGTAGGAATTGGACATGCCGGAACGCTAATTTCAGCAGTACTGTTATTATTTCGTCAAAAATGGAGAATGGGTATTAACCGTTCTGCAGAAGCAATGACCATTTTTGCAGTTTTTCAAGCAGGAATATTTCCAATAATACATATGGGTAGAGTTTGGAATGCATTTTATGTATTGCCCATTCCAAATGCATTAGGTTCTTTATGGGTAAACTTTAACTCTCCATTATTATGGGATGTATTTGCAATTTCAACGTATTTATCGGTATCCTTAGTATTTTGGTACACCGGTTTGCTTCCTGATTTTGCGATGCTTAGAGATAGAGCTGTTAGACCATTTCAAAAAAAGATATACGGTTTATTAAGTTTTGGTTGGTCTGGAAGATTAAAAGATTGGCAACGATTTGAAGAAGTATCTTTGGTTTTAGCTGGTTTAGCAACTCCTTTAGTGCTTTCTGTACATACTATTGTATCTATGGATTTTGCAACTTCGGTAATTCCAGGTTGGCATAGTACCATATTTCCTCCTTATTTTGTTGCTGGAGCAATTTTCTCTGGATTTGCAATGGTTCAAACGCTATTGTTAATAATGAGGAAAGTATCTAACTTAGAATCTTATATTACAAGAGTCCATATTGAAAACATGAATAAAGTAATTTTGTTAACAGGAGGAATAGTTTCTGTTGCTTATATTACAGAGTTTTTTGTAGGTTGGTATTCAGGAAGTAGTTATGAAGATTACACGTATCTATCCGTAGGAGCTGCAACAGGTCCTTATTGGTGGGCGTTTTGGGCACTTATAACTTGTAACTTTATTTTTCCACAAACCTTATGGTTTAAAAAATTAAGAACTAATTATGTTTGGTCTTTTATTATATCTATTATTATTAATATTGGTATGTGGTTTGAAAGATTTGATATTATTGTTATAGATTTAAGTAGAGGTCATTTACCATCATCTTGGACGATGTTCTCTCCAACTTTTGTAGATGTCGCAATTTTTATAGGAACTATCGGATTTTTCTTTGTACTATTTTTATTATACGCTAGAACTTTCCCGGTAATAGCACAAGCAGAATTAAAAAGTATTTTAAAATCTTCAGGAGATAATTATAAAAAATTAAGAGGAGAAAATTATGAGTAATAAAACCATACAAGCCATTTTTGATGATGATGACATGCTTTTAAAAGCTGTTAAAGGATTAAAAGATGCAAAATATAACATAGAAGAGGTTTTTACACCTTTTCCTGTGCACGGATTAGAAAAAGCAGCAGGGTTAAAAAATACTCGAATTGCAATTACTTCCTTTATATATGGAGTTATTGGTTTTTCTTTTGCCGTTTGGATGATGAACTATATGATGGTTGTAGATTGGCCTCAAAATATTGGTGGAAAACCAAGTTTTAGCTTTCACGAAAACATGCCGGCTTTTGTACCTATTATGTTTGAATTAACAGTATTTTTTGCAGCACATTTAATGGTTATTACTTTTTATATGAGAAGTAAATTATGGCCATTTAAAAAAGCTGAAAACCCTGATGTTAGAACCACTGATGATCATTTTTTGGTAGAGGTTTCTACAGAAGAAAATGTTGAAAAACTAGAAGAGTTCCTAAAAAATAGTGGAGCTAAAGAAATAAAATTAAAAGCTTAACAAGTAATGAAAAAAGTACTTAATTTAATAGCAGTATTGTTAATAGTAATTAGCATAACTTCTTGCAGTAATAAACGTGAGCGAAAATTACAATATATGGCAGATACTGATATGTATAATGCTGTTGGTTACGAAACGTATGCAACCAATCCTTTTTTTAAAAACGGAATAGAAGCTCAAAAACCTGTAGAAGGATCTATTTTTAGAGGAGAAGTTCCTTATGAAATTCCAAATACTAATGAAGGATACGACTTAGCAAAGGAAACTTTAAAGTCGCCGTTAGAAGTAAATGACAAAAATCTTAAAAATGGAAAAGCCATGTATTCTATTTATTGTGTGGTTTGTCATGGAGCTAAAGGAGATGGGCAAGGTATTTTAGTAAAACGCGAAAAGTTTTTAGGAATACCTAATTATAAAGATAGAGAAATTACAGAAGGAAGTATTTATCATGTAATTATGTATGGTAGAAATATGATGGGATCTCATGCATCGCAATTAACAAATAATGAACGTTGGCAAATAGTGCAATACGTTCAAAAATTAAGAGAAGATTTACTTAAGTAACGACATTTACCAAAAGAAAGAAAAATAAAATATGTATACTTTTTCAAAAAAATTAAAAATTAGCGCAATCCTATTTATGATTTTGGGTGCATTAGGTATTGGTTATGGTTTTTTAACTACCCCAAATAATGTGGATGAAGTAAAAGAAATGATGCAACATGAAAATTCTCATGAAACTCATTCGGCTACTGAAAATACATCTTCAGAACAAGTAAAAGGTGATACTCATAAAAAAGCATCTGCAAATGAGAATAGTGAAGATGCTCATTTTACACATGCATTACACTCCTTGCAAAATCGTCCATACACGGCGATATTTATAGCAATGTTTTTCTTCTTTATGATTGCATTAGGAACATTAGCTTTTTATGCCATTCAATATGCATCTCAAGCAGGTTGGTCTATTGTACTGTTTAGAGTAATGGAAGGCATAACAGCCTATTTGCTTCCTGGATCATTATTTATTTTAGCATTCTTAATTTTAATGGCTGCTAATGGTCATCATTATTTTGTTTGGATGAATCCTGATTTTTACAATGCTTCAAGTGAACATTACGATGAAATTTTAGTTTCAAAAAGTTGGTGGTTAAACATTCCTTTTTGGATGATTAGAACTTTTATTTATTTGTTAGGTTGGAACTTTTATCGATATTTTTCAAGAAAAAATTCCTTAGCTCAAGATGTTGCTTCAGATTTAACTGCTTATAAAAAGAATTTAAAAGCATCTATTTTCTTTTTATTGTTTTTTGTTGTTACAGAATCTATGATGTCTTGGGATTGGTTAATGTCATTAACTCCACATTGGCAAAGTACGTTATTTGGTTGGTATGTGTTTGCAACTATGTTTGTATCTGGTATTACTGTAATTGCTATGGTTACTATTTATTTAAGAGCAAAAGGATATTTACCTAAAGTAAATGATAGCCATTTACATGATTTAGCAAAATTTATGTTCGGATTTAGTATATTTTGGACTTATTTATGGTTTTCTCAGTTTATGCTTATTTGGTATGCAAATATGCCAGAAGAAACCGCATACTTTACACCAAGATTATTAGGGCCTTATCAGTTATTATTTATTGGAATGCTTTTGTCTAACTTTGTATTTCCGTTGTTAGTGTTAATGAATAGCGATTACAAAAGAGTTCCTTGGTTTATAATTTCTACAGGTATTATTATATTAATAGGACATTATGTTGATGTTTTTGTAATTATTTCACCTGCAACTGTTGGTAATCATTGGGCAATAGGTATTCCTGAAATAGCATCCATTTTATTCTTTTTAGGCTTATTTATTTATATTGTATTCACAGCACTTTCAAAAGAATCCTTAGAAGTAAAACAAAATCCTTTTTTAACGGAAAGTGAGCATTATCATTATTAAAAAATAAATTCTCATACATAAAATCAATCCTGAATACTAATTATTCAGGATTTTTTTTATATTTGGCACTACTATAAAAACTAACTAAAAAAAATGACTGCATTACTTTATGTTTTACTAGCAATAGTTATATGTATTGCTATTTGGCAAATTACAAGCATATTTAATTTAAAAGGAGCAATAGCTACCGAAAAAGATAATAACACTCAAGGTATTTTATTTGCTTTGTTTGGTGTATTTTTCTATGGTTTAATGATATATTCATTTGCTAAATTATCTGTAGTATTATTGCCGGAATCTGCTTCCGTTGAAGGAGAAGATTATGATAAATTATATATAATTACCATGATATTAATTCTGGTAGTTCAAGCAATTACTCAATTTTTATTATTCTATTTTGCATTTAAATACCGAGGAATTAAAGGACGCAAAGCATTGTTTTATGCAGATAGTTCTAAATTAGAAGCTATTTGGACAATTATTCCTGCAGTAGTTTTATCAGGATTAGTTTTATACGGACTTTCCGTTTGGCAAGAAGTAATGGATTCGTCAGATGCAAAAGACCCTTTAATTGTTGAAGTTTATGCAAAGCAATTTCAATGGGAAGCACGTTATGCTGGTGCCGATAAGGAACTAGGTCGTGCAAATGTTAGAAATATAAAAGGTATTAATACTATGGGCGTGGATATGACAGATAAAAATGCTCAAGATGATATTCCAACTAGAGAATTGCATTTACCTAAAGGAAGAAAAGTAATATTTAAATTTAGATCACAAGATGTGTTACACTCTGCATTTATGCCACATTTTAGAGCTCAAATGAATTGTGTTCCCGGAATGGTAACTTCATTTTCATTCACACCAAAAATTACTACTCAAGAAATGAGGTTAAATGAAAAAACAGTTGCAAAGGTGGATGGTATTAATAAAATAAGAAAAGAAAAAGGAGAAGATCCTTATCAGTTTGATTATTTATTACTTTGTAATAAAATTTGTGGGGCTTCCCATTATAACATGCAAATGAAAATTGTTGTTGAAGAACCTTCAGAATTTAATACATGGTTAGAACAACAGAAAACAATGCGCCAAGTTATCAACTAAATTACTATACTACTAAAAAAATAAAACATGTCAAATCATCATAAACAAACATTTATAACTAAATACGTTTTTAGTACAGATCATAAAATGATTTCTAAACAGTATTTAATTACAGGAATTTTTATGGGTATTATTGGGGTAATGATGTCCATGTTATTTCGTTTGCAAATTGCTTGGCCAGAAGAATCTTTTGGAATTTTTGAAGCGTTTTTAGGTCATCACCAAGATGGAGGTGTAATGTCTCCTGATATATATTTAGCACTTGTAACCATTCATGGTACAATTATGGTGTTTTTTGTGTTAACAGCTGGCTTAAGTGGAACTTTTAGTAACTTACTTATTCCCTTACAAATTGGTGCACGTGATATGGCTTCTGGATTTTTAAATATGGTTTCCTATTGGCTGTTCTTTTTATCTAGTGTAATTATGGTAAGCTCTTTATTTCTTGAAGCAGGTCCTGCATCTGCAGGTTGGACAATTTACCCGCCATTAAGTGCATTACCACAAGCAATTCCAGGTTCAGGAATGGGAATGACATTATGGTTAATTTCTATGGCAATTTTTATTGCTTCTTCTTTGTTAGGAGCTTTAAATTATATTGTAACAGTACTGAATTTGAGAACTAAAGGGATGAAAATGACGAGATTGCCACTAACTATTTGGGCGTTTTTTGTAACTGCTATTATTGGTGTGGTATCTTTTCCTGTATTATTATCAGCAGCTTTATTGTTGATTTTTGATAGAAGTTTTGGAACTTCATTTTATTTATCCGATATATTTATTCAAGGAGAAGTTTTACACTATCAAGGAGGTTCACCTGTTTTATTTGAACACTTATTTTGGTTTTTAGGACACCCAGAAGTTTATATTGTATTATTACCGGCTTTAGGAATAACTTCCGAAATTATTTCAACAAACTCTAGAAAACCAATTTTTGGTTATAGAGCTATGATTGGCTCCATTATGGCAATAGCCTTTTTATCTACAATAGTTTGGGGACATCACATGTTTGTATCTGGAATGAACCCATTTTTAGGTTCGGTATTCACTTTTACAACACTTTTAATTGCTATACCATCAGCAGTAAAAGCATTTAATTATATAACCACATTATGGAAAGGAAATTTACAAATGAATCCGGCCATGTTGTTTTCAATTGGTTTGGTTTCCACGTTTATTTCTGGAGGTTTAACAGGTATTGTTTTAGGAGATAGCGCTTTAGATATTAATGTTCATGACACTTATTTTGTAATTGCCCACTTTCATTTAGTTATGGGAGTATCCGCAATTTATGGAATGTTTGCTGGTATTTATCATTGGTTCCCTAAAATGTATGGAAGAATGATGAATAAAACTTTGGGATACTGGCATTTTTGGATTACTGCAATTGCTGCTTATGGAGTGTTTTTTCCAATGCATTTTATTGGTTTAGCAGGATTGCCTAGACGATATTATTCTAATACTGCATTTCCATTGTTTGATGATTTATCAGATGTTAACAAGGTAATAACTCTTTTTGCAATTTTAGGAGGTTTAGCTCAATTAATATTTTTAGCAAATTTCTTTATTAGTATTTACAAAGGTAAAAAAGCTAGTCAAAATCCTTGGCATTCCAACACGTTAGAATGGACTACTCCTGTGGAACATATTCATGGAAACTGGCCAGGAGAGATTCCAGAAGTTCATAGATGGTCTTATGATTATAGCAAACCTGGTTTACCAGAAGATTTTGTTTCACAAAGCACACCTCTTTTTCCAGGAGAAGAAGAATCTTAATTATAAATGGAATAGTTTATTGAAAATCTCAGCAAATTCATTTTTTATAAGAATTTGCTGAGATTTTCAATTTTGTAAAAGGTTCATTGAATTTATTTTTCACTAAATAAAGTTATATACTATTATTTCATTTTTTAATTTTCAATTTTCAATTGTTAATTATATTACTTCGCTATCTTTGTTTTTATGAATGAAAATTTAGATCCTGATAAAAATAACTTTTCTTCTGAAGAGTTAGATGTTGAAAAAAAATTAAGACCATTAAGTTTTAAGGATTTTACGGGTCAGGAACAAATTATCGAAAATTTAAAAATTTTCGTTCAAGCTGCTAATTTAAGAGATGAGGCTTTAGACCACACTTTATTCCATGGTCCTCCAGGTTTAGGTAAAACAACCTTAGCACATATTCTTTCTAATGAACTAAATGTTGGTATAAAAATTACATCTGGTCCAGTAATTGATAAACCAGGAGATTTAGCAGGTTTATTGACTAGCCTAAGTGAGCGCGATGTGTTGTTTATTGATGAAATTCATAGATTAAGTCCAATTGTGGAAGAATATTTGTATTCAGCAATGGAGGATTATAGAATTGATATTATGATTGAATCTGGTCCAAATGCAAGAACAGTTCAAATAGATTTAGAACCATTTACGCTAATTGGAGCAACTACCCGTTCGGGCTTATTAACTGCGCCAATGAGAGCACGATTTGGAATTAGCAGTAGGTTACATTATTACAATACAGAACTGCTTACTACCATTGTTCAAAGAAGTGCTCAAATATTAAAAGTTCCAATTAGCATGGAAGCTGCAATTGAAATTGCCGGAAGAAGCAGAGGAACGCCAAGAATTGCAAACGCACTTTTAAGAAGAGTACGTGATTTTGCACAAATTAAAGGAGATGGCAGTATCAATATTAAAATAGCTAAATACGCTTTAAATGCCTTAAATGTTGATGCGCATGGTTTAGACGAAATGGATAATAAGATTTTAAGCACAATTATTGATAAATTTAAAGGTGGTCCCGTTGGCATTACAACAATTGCAACTGCAGTTGGAGAAAATACAGAAACTATAGAAGAAGTTTATGAACCTTTTTTAATACAGGAAGGCTTTATTATGCGTACTCCTAGAGGAAGAGAAGTAACGGAATTAGCCTATAAACATTTAGGTAAAACAAAAACAAGTTCACAAAACGAATTATTTTAATTTTAGTGATGTACATCACAAATTAAAAAAATGTTCGAAGTACTTTTGTTTAAAATTTACTACTAAAATCTGAAATGACGTTAAAACAAATTTTTCCTTTTTTAACTTGGTTGCCAATGGTAAGGCAAACCTGGAAAGATGACTTAATTGCTGGATTAACAGGTACTATTATTGTTATCCCTCAAGCTGTGGCATTTGCAATGATTGCGGGAATGCCACCTGTTTATGGCTTTTACACGGCTATGTTAACTCCGGTTATTGCAGCAATATTTGGTTCTTCCTATCATTTGGTGTCTGGGCCAACAACAACAAGTTCCATTGTATTATATTCTATAATTAGTAAACATATTAATCCCTCTAATGATATAGAAGCTTTTGTTTCTTTAGCTATTTTGTTATCCTTTATGGCAGGTTTAATAAAACTTTTTATGGGAATTGCACGAATGGGAAAATTGGTAAATTTTGTTTCTAATTCAGTAATTATTGGGTTTTCTGCCGGAGCAGGAGTATTAATAGCATTTAAACAATTAAAACATATTTTTGGAATAAAGGTTCCTCAAGGAAGTTCTTTTTCTCATATTATAGAATTTATTACTTTTCATTTGTCTGAAACAAATTGGTATGCATTTGCTGTAGCCATGGGTACTTTAATTATAGCCTTAGTAATTAAAAAAATTAAAAAAATATCTAGATTGTATATGTTAATTGCTATGATTTTTGGGAGTGTTTTGGCAATTTGGTTAGGCGGAAGTTTACATGGTATTGAAACTGTTGGAAGTATTCCTTCTAATTTACCTCCATTTAAAATGCCAGATTTTGATTATAATAATATGCGAATGTTAAATTCCGGAGCTATTATTTTAGCTACTTTGGGGCTTGTGGAAGCTGCGGCTATTTCAAGGTCAATAGCTCTTCATACACATCAAAAATTAAATATTAATCAAGAATTTGTTTCCCAAGGAATATCTAATGTTGTTTCAAGTTTCTTTTCTTGTTATACAAGTTCAAGTTCATTTACAAGATCTAGTATTAATTTTCAGTCTGGTGCAAAAACACCTCTTTCTGCTTTTATTTCTGCTTTTGGGTTAATGTTTGTTGTATTGTTTTTTGCAAAATATGCTGCCTTTTTACCTAAACCAGCAATGGGTGGAATTATACTTCTTGTAGGATATAATTTAATAGACTTTAAACATATAAAATCTATTTTTAAAAGTAGTAAACGCGAATTAATTGTTTTTAGTGCGACGTTTTTAGGAACTTTATTTTTAGATCTTCAACAAGCATTGGTAATTGGTGTCTTTTTTTCTTTATTTTTCTATTTAGAAAAAACTTCGAAACCTAATATTGCTATTTTGGGTCTTGATAAAACTAATAGATTTATAAATATTATTAGAGATAAAAATGTAAAAGAATGTCCACAATTACATATTATTCGTGTTGATGGGTCTCTATATTTTGGTTCTGTTGAATCTATTGCTAACTATTTTTCAGAATTATATGAAAATAATGACGGCAAGCACCTTCTTGTTATTGCTGAAGGAATAAATTTTATTGATTTAGCTGGTGCTGAGTGGTTAATGCATGAAATTGAAAAATGGAAAGCAACAAATCGTATTATTTATTTTAGCGGGTTGAAATTAGTTGGACAAAATATACTTATTAAAGGAGGTTTTTTAGATAAAATAGGAAGTAATTATTTTTATAAAGATAAAAAGACTGCAATTGAAAAAATTTATCAAGAATTGGATAAAAAAATATGTGAAACTTGTGAGGTGAAAACCTTTTTTGAGTGCACAAAAAACTGAATGTTATTTTAAAAACCATATCATTATTTTTAATTAAATGAAATTAGTAAATGTATTTCCATTTTTAGATTGGTTAACTAGCTATAAAAAGTCGTGGTTTAAAGGCGATATTTCTGCAGGGTTAACAGTTGGCGTTATGCTAATTCCTCAAGGTATCGCTTATGCAATGATTGCTGGTTTACCTCCAATTTATGGTTTGTATACTGCAATGATACCGCAAGTAATGTATGCTTTTTTTGGCACATCAAGGCAATTAGCAGTTGGCCCATCCGCAATGGATTCTTTAATTGTAGCATCAGGTATTGGAGCGATTGCAATGGTTGGTTCTGAACATTTTATTGCATTAGCCATATTATTAGCATTATTAATTGGCTTAATTCAACTAGCTTTAGGTATTTTTAGATTGGGGTTTTTGGTTAACTTTTTATCAAAACCAGTAATAAGTGGATTCACTTCTGCGGCAGCATTAATTATTGGTTTTAATCAGTTAAAACATTTATTTGGAGTTAATATAAACCGGAACCATCAATTACAATATTTAATTTTAGATGCTATAAAACAATTAAAAAACATTAATTATCCAACTTTTGTTATTGGTATTTCTTCTATTTTAATTTTAGTTTTAATAAAGCGTTATTTTAAAAAAATACCAGCTGCATTAGCAGTAGTTGTTTTAGGAATTTTGGCGGTAAAGTTTTTTAATTTACATCAATACGGTGTTAAAATAGTTGGAACTATTCCTAAAGGATTGCCTCATTTTGCTATTCCGAAGTTTAATTTAGAAATGGCAAAAGAGTTAGGACCATTGGCTCTAACTCTTGCTTTAATTGCATTTATGGAAGCAGTATCGGTTGCAAAAGCAATAGAAGTAAAACACATGAATTATAAAGTAAAAGCCAATAAAGAATTAATTGCATTAGGACTTGGAAATATTTTTGGCTCATTATTTCAAAGTTATCCATCAACAGGAGGGTTTGGTCGTACAGCAGTAAACAATCAAAGTGGAGCAAATACTCCTTTTGCTGCTATAATTTCAGCAGTGGTTGTAGGGTTAACGTTAGTGTTTTTAACGCCATTATTTTATTATTTACCCAAAGCAGTTTTGGGAGCAATAATTATGGTAGCCGTTTTTAGTTTATTAGATTTTAAAGTTCCATATCAGTTATGGAAATATACAAAACGCGATTTAATAATTTTAAATGTTACGCTATTAATTACGGCAACCATTGGAATAAAAGAAGGAATTATAACAGGTGTTCTTTTTTCTTTAATTATGTTAATTTATAAATCTACTAAACCACACGTAGCAATTTTAGGAAATGTACCAGAAACTTATTTATATAGAAATATAAAGAGATTCGACAATTTGATTATTCTGAAGGATGTTTTAATAATTAGGTTTGATGCGCAACTTCATTTTGCAAACACTACCTATTTTAAAGATACTATTTATGCTGAAGCTCAAAAAAAAGGCAATAAATTAAAAATTATAGTTATTGACGGGGAAAGCTTAAATAATTTAGATAGTAGTGGCGTTTATGCTTTAGAAGAAATTTTAAAATTTTTTAAAGAAAAGAAAATCACTCTCTATTTCACGGGTTTAAAAGGTCCAGTTAGAGACACCATTTATAAATCTAACATTATAAAAGACATTGGTCAAGAGCATTGCTTTATGAGTATTCAAGAAGCGATTGATTCATATAAAGAAAAAAACAATACTAACCATAAAAAGAAATATACCTATCAACGAAATGTTTAACTAAGTGATTTACATCACAATAAGTAATTGGTAATTTATTATTTTGGAACCCATTAATTAACTATTTAAAAAATTAGAAAATGAAAGTAGAACAACTATTTACTGGCTGCTTAGCAGAAATGGCTTATTATATTCATTCCAATGGCGAAGCTGCAATTATAGATCCATTAAGAGAAACTGAACCATATTTAAAAATGGCGAAAGTGGATGGAGTTAAAATTAAATACGTTTTTTTAACTCATTTTCATGCTGATTTTGTGTCAGGCCAGGTCGATCTAGCTAAAAAAACAGGAGCAACTATAGTTTTTGGACCAAATGCAAATCCTTCGTATGATATTCATCAAGGAAAAGATGGCGAAGAATTTAAAATTGGAGATTTAACACTTAAGTTATTACATACTCCAGGTCATACCATGGAATCTTCATCATATCTTCTTGTGGATAAAGAAGGTAAAACACCTTATGTATTTACTGGAGATTGTTTGTTTATTGGAGATGTTGGAAGACCAGATTTAGCCGTAAAATCAGATTTGACTCAAGCAGATTTAGCAGGACATTTATTTGATTCTTTACGAAATAAAATAATGACCTTACCAGATGATATTATTGTGTACCCAAATCATGGTGCAGGTTCAGCTTGTGGCAAAAACATGAGTTCAGAAACTTTTGATACTTTAGGAAATCAAAAGAAAACTAATTATGCTCTAAGGGCAGATATGACCAAAGAAGAATTTATTGTTGAAGTTACCACAGGGTTAAAACCGCCACCACAGTATTTTGGAAATAATGTTAGAATGAACAAAGGAATTAATACTAGTATTGATGAAATTTTAAAAAAAGGAGTAACCCCAATTGATGCAGATTCCTTTAAAGAAATGAGCGATCAAAAGGATATTTTAGTTATAGATACTCGTTCTAAAGAAGAATATGCAGAGGAAGGAACCGTTCCAGGAGCTTGGTTTATTGGTGTAGATGGAAGTTTTGCTCCTTGGGTTGGAACCTTAATTAAAGATATTAATCAAAAAATTATTTTTATAGCAGAAGGAGATAGAGAACAAGAAGTAGTTACTCGCTTTTCTCGTGTAGGTTACGATAATATTTTAGGATTTTTAAGAGGGGGAATGCATTCTTGGAAAGCAGCAGGCCATGAAATATCAAAAATTGGCTCTATGTCTGCCATTCAATTTGCCAATAGATTAAAAGAAGGAAGCCTAGAAGCTCCTTTAGATGTAAGAAAAGAATCAGAGTTTTTGTCAGAACATGTAGTTAGTGTTGAAAATTTCCCATTAGATTTTATTCATAGTAATTTTTCAGAAATAAAATCAGATAAAGAATACTTTTTGCATTGTGCAAGCGGTTATCGTTCATTAGTTGCGGCATCTATATTTCAAGCAAATGGCGTTAGTAAAGTTACAGATATAAGAGGTGGATTTAACGATATTAAGGATACTGATGTTGAGCTTACGGATTATGTTTGTCCAACTACATTATTGTAAAAAATAAATATTTATTATATTAACAGGAAGTTTTTTAACTTCCTGTTTTTGTTTAAAGTAACTTAGGTTACTGCAATAAATAAACTAAAAATTAATTTTGTAAAAAAATCAAAAACAAAATAAAAATGAACAAATTTATTAAAGCAGTGCTTCTTGCATTGGTGGTAAGCATTATTAGTGTGAGCTGTAAAAACAGTAAATCACATGCTCCAAAAACTGCTGGTGCAAAAATCTCCTCCTCAATTAACAAAAATGAAAATCAAGTTGTTGAAGGAAAAGTAGCCATATTAACCCCAGTAGAATTTAAAGAAAAATCTAAAAATCAACAACTTTTAGATGTTAGAACACCTTTTGAATTCAAACAAGGATATATTAAAGGCGCAAAAAATATCAATTTTTTCGATAAAAATTTCTTAGAAGAAGTAAATTCTTTTGATAAAAGTAAACCAATTTATGTGTACTGTAAATCTGGACATAGATCTGGAATGGCAGTAAAACAAATGTCAAAATTAGGATTTAAAGAAATTTATGAATTAAAGAATGGAATCATAAATTGGGTTAGAAACAATAATCAAATTGAAAAATAAATAATGGCAAAAGTAGTAGTTTTAGGAGCTGGAATTTCTGGACATACCGCAGTTTCTTATTTAAGTAAAGCACTTAAAAAAAATCATGAAGTTGTTATGGTTTCCCCCAATAGTAATTTTCAATGGCTACCTTCAAATATTTGGGTTGGAGTTGGTCTAATGACTATTGACCAAGTTAAATTTAAATTAGCTCCTGTTTATAAAAAATTAGGAGTAGATTATAAACAAGCAAAAGCTGTTTCTATTCATCCAGAAGGAAATAATGAAAATGCTAAAGGATTTGTTAAAATTGAATATGTTACTGAAGAAGAAAAAGGTAAAGAAGAAATAGTTACTTATGATTATTTAATAAATGCCACAGGGCCAAAATTAAATTTTGATGCAACCGAGGGTTTAGGTCCTCATAAATTTACACAGTCTGTTTGTACTTATGATCACGCAGCACATGCTTGGGGTAAACTTCAAGAATCTCTAGCGAAAATGGAAAATGGTGAGCGACAAACTTTTGTTGTTGGTACAGGTCATGCTTTGGCAACTTGCCAAGGTGCAGCATTTGAATATATATTAAATATAGCTTTTGAAATTAAAAAGCGAAATTTAATGCATTTAGCTGATTTATGGTGGATTAGTAACGAGTATGAATTAGGTGATTTTGGTATGGGAGGTGCATATATTAAAAGAAACGGATATATAACTCCAACCAAAATATTTACAGAATCTATTTTAAAGGAATATGGAATTAGATGGATAAAAAGAGCTGGAGTTCAAAAAGTAGAGGACGGAAAAATTCATTATGAAAACTTAAGAGGTGAATATCATACTAGAGATTTTGATTTTGCAATGCTAATTCCTGGTTTTGCCGGAGCAGGCATGAAAGCTTTTAATAAACAAAATGAAGACATTACTTCAGCTGTTTTTGTAGCTAATGGAATGATGAAAGTAGATGCAGATTATACGCCAAAACCTTATGAAGAATGGAGTGCTAAAGATTGGCCATCAATTTATCAAAGTATAAAATATGATAATATTTATGCAGCAGGTATTGCTTTTGCACCGCCTCATGGAATGTCAAAACCTATGCAAAGCCCAAATGGCACAAAAATATTTCCTACACCTCCAAGAACAGGAATGCCATCGGGTGTAATTGGTAAAATTGTAGCTCAAAATATTATTCATGCCGTTAAAACAGGTACAATGGAGCATAAGCACAAAGCATCTATGGCGCATATGGGAGCAGCTTGTATTGTTTCTGCAGGTTATGGATTATTTAAAGGTCAAGCAGCAGTTATGACGGTTAACCCAATAGTTCCAGATTGGGAAAAATACCCAAAATGGGGAAGAAATATAAATGATACCGTTGGTGTTGTTGGTACAGCAGGTCATTGGATGAAATTATTTATGCATTATATGTTTTTATATAAAGCAAAAGCAAAACCATTTTGGTGGTTAATTCCAGAATAAAATAAACCTATTAAAAAAAATAACATGACTAAAATAACACAAAATACAGTTCCTTATAGCAATATTTCATATGGAACAGAGCCAACAAAAATGGTTAGATTTATGAGAAGATGTTTTATTATTCAAGTTTTTAACTTTTTTAAATTAAATTTAAAAGTTATGAGAATTGTTGTAGGAGGGCATTCTTAGTATCATATATTTTTGTAATTTTACTTCAACTAAAATAAATCTAAAATGACAACAATTGAAATATTAAACTTGAAATGTGGTGGTTGCGCTAATACTGTAAAAAAGGGAATTATCGCAATAGAAGGCGTTAATAAAGTAGAGGTTGATGTAGAAACTTCAAAAGTTACTATTGATACTGCCGATGAATTGGTATTGGCTTTAGTTAAGCAAAAGTTATCAACTATGGGATATCCACAAGTTGGAGATGATAATACCATTATTCATAAAGCAAAATCTTTTGTAAGTTGCGCTACAGGAAGAATGACTTCTGAAGAGTAGTAAAATCTAAAATAATTTAGGACATCTTAAAGTGATTTAAATCACTTTAAGATGTTTTTTTTTATTGTAATTTTTGACTTTATAACTTACTAAATACTAACTAAAAAATTAAAAAATAATGTCAAAACATTTTCAAGTTTTAGTCATAGGAGGAGGTACAGCCGGAATTATGGTTGCGTCTATGTTAAAACGAAAAGATTCATCTCTTAAAATTGGGTTGTTAGATCCTGCAAAAAAACACTATTATCAACCAGCCTGGACTTTAGTAGGCGCAAACACGTATAATTTTGATGCTACAGCTAGATCTATGGACTCATTAATTCCTATTGGAGTAGAACATATTAAAGAGTTTGCAGAAAAATTTGATCCTGAAAACAATAAGGTTATTTCTAAAAAAGGAAATGAATTTACGTATGATTATTTAGTGGTTGCACCAGGGTTGAAAATTGCTCCAGATTTGGTGGAGGGTTTATCAGAAGCTATGGATAAAGGAGTAGTTTGTAGTAATTATACCAATCCAAATCACACTTGGGAAGTACTTAAAAACTTTAAAGGAGGTACAGCTTTATTTACACAACCAGCAACACCAATAAAATGTGGTGGAGCTCCTCAAAAAATTATGTATTTGGCAGATGAACATTTTACAAAAACAGGTGTTAGAGACAAAACAAACATAGTTTTTGCAATGCCAGGAAACGTTATTTTTGCCGTTAAAAAAGTAGCAAAAACCTTGATGGAAGTAATTGATAAAAAAGATATTAATGTTCGTTTTTATCATAAATTGGTAAAAGTTGATGCAAAAAAACAAATTGCTTGGTACCAAATTTTAAAAGAATCTGACGATGGAAATGATTGTGTGGTAATTAAAGCAAATGAAGGTGATGTTGTAGATAAAGAAATTCAACATAACTATAAAGATGTTAAAGCAGTTGAAAAAGATGGTTTAATAGGAATTCATTTTGATATGATGCATTTAGCACCACCACAACAATCACCTGATTTTATTAGAAATTCTCCTTTAGCCACGGAAGCTGGCTGGCTATCAGTTGATCCTGCAACTATGCAACATAAAAAGTATAGTAATATTTTTGGAATAGGAGATGTTTGCGAACTTCCAACAGCAAAAACTGGCGCCGCAATTAGAAAGCAAACTCCTGTAGTTGTAGGTAATATTTTACATTTAATAAGTGAAAGTAAATTGGCAGATAGAACTTATAATGGTTATTCTTCTTGCCCATTAGTTACAGGCTATGGAAAAATGGTATTAGCAGAGTTTGATTATTCAAAAGAATTTAAACCAGATCCTAAATTAAAACAGTTTCCATTGATGATTGGTGATTCATCTAAAGAACATTGGCGTTTATGGATTCTAAAAAAATATATGCTTCCTTATTTGTATTGGAACAAAATGATGAAAGGAATAGAAGTATAAATTTCAAAATAAAAAAGCCTGAACA
>DGOU01000059.1:7927-10428 GCA_002390165.1 Lutibacter sp. UBA4458 | reverse complement strand
AATCAAAATGAGACCATGAATCAAGTTCAGGGTGACGTATAATTTTTTAACAGTTTTTTTAATTTAAAATTTTAGCGTTGCTCCTACCAAAAAGTTTCTAGTTGCTTGAGGATAATAACCAGCGCCATCTAAAGTAGTGGTTTCTCCAGATACAGACCAAGTATCATCATAAGTGTAATAATANNNNATTTTATTTGGTTTAATTTCATAAGTGAAATTTAAATCATTTACAAAATAACTTTTTAATTTTGAGTTTACATTGTCTATATTACCCATATATTGTTCACCCACATATTTTGAAAGCAATGAAAATTGCATATTGGTATTTGGATGATATATTAAAGCATTACCTGCAACAATATTTGGAGAAAATGAAATGTTTGTATTCCCTAAATTTGTTAAATTTCCATTCCAAGAAGTAACAAAATCTATATTTTTATTATTGCTTAAGGCAAAATTTGGTTGCCAGCTAAAGTGTTTGTTTAAGTTAATTTTTCCGTCAAATTCTATACCTAATCGGTAACTTTTACCACTTGTTCCTCTAATAAAATCTCCAGTATCATCAATGGCACCAGTTAACACTAGTTGATTTTTATAACGCATATAATAAATGTTGGTGTTTAAGGATACGTTTTCAGCTTTGTAGCGCCAACCTAACTCATAGTCATTTAATTTTTCGGCAGTATTTACCCCATTTTTAAAATCACTTCTATTTGGTTCTTTAGTTGCTTTTGCAGCGGAAAAATAGATGCTGTTATTTTCATTAGCTTTAAATGTAAGTCCTGCTTTTGGATTGAAAAACGAGTAATTTTCATCTATGTTAATAGGGTTTCTATCCGAAGTAACACCAGCAGTTTTAAATCCTACAAATCTTCCTTGTAAATCGGTAAATAAAACCCAGTTATTCGATAATTTATAGGTGATTTTTCCAAAAACATTAGCATCATTTTTTTTGGTATTGCTATTGTAATAGGGTTCTCTAATTTGTGAATTGCTAGCGTATTGAGCCCAGATAATTTCTCCAAAATGATTGCCACTATAATGACTTACGGAAGTTCCAAAAACAAGTTCTAATCCGTTGTTTTTATAGGTAGCATTAGCATTAGCAACATAAAAATCATTATCTAACCACCTTCTTCTAATTAAATCGGTTTTATCTATGGTTTCTCCACCTATGGTAATTGAAGCTAAATTATAATCCGAAAAATCTTCATCTGTTTTATATTGTTCATAATAACCATTTCCTTTGCTATAATTTAAAGCAACATTGGTTCTCCAATTTGGTGATAATTTCTGATTCCAAAGTAATTGATAATGATCTTGTTGATAATTATCGGTTTCATTATCATAGCTATATGGATTGTAGGTTCTACCTAAAGTTTTCATTTCATCTTTTGTAACCCCGTACCACGCTTGGTAAGTTTTTTCTTTTCCGCCGAAAGTTAAAGCCTTTATTAAGGTATTATCATCTACATAAGAAGCTTGTAAAAAGTAAGATTTTAAATTAGAGAAAGCTCTGTCAATATAACCATCAGAATCTATTTTAGAAAAACGACCAGCAAACTCAATATGGTTATTAATTTTACCCGTACTAAATTTAACAGTATTTTTAGTAGTGTTGTAAGATCCTATAGAGCTACTAATTTCACCATAAGGATTTTCTGAAATAGCATCTGTTAAAATATTTAAACTTGCACCAAAAGCACCAGAACCATTGGTGGAAGTTCCAACACCACGCTGTAATTGCATACTTTGTGTAGAAGAAGCAAAATCAGGCAAATCTACCCAGTAAGTTCCTTGACTTTCCGCATCGTTATAAGGGATGCCGTTAATAGTTACATTTACTCTTGTGGCATCACTTCCTCTAACTCTAATACCAGTATAGCCAACGCCAGCGCCAGCGTCAGAAGTGGTTACTACAGAAGGCAAGTAATTTAAAAGCACAGGAATATCTTGACCTAAATTTCGTTTCTCTAATTCTTTTTTGTTAATATTACTATGCGTTACCGGAGAGGATTCTTTTACTCGAACTGCATCTACTAATACTTCATCTAAATTTACAAAACTATCTGCCATATTAATGGTAATGGATTTATTTTCTGTTAAGTAAACGCCAATATTTTTAGGTTTACTAATTGCGCTAACAACTAAAGTATAACTTCCTTTTTTTAATTGAAAAGTAAAATTTCCTTTTAAATCTGAAGTTGTTCCGTTTGTAGTGCCTTTAATTAAAATACTTGCACCAGGTAATGGATTATTTCCATCCATAACTTTTCCTGCTAGTGTAAATAAGTTTTGAGCATTTGCATTAATGGAGCATGCAATTATTAAAAAAGTTACTAATAGCTTCACTTTTTTAAAGTTCTGTTTTAAAAATGGTTTCATTTAGTATAAAATAAAACGATTTAAAAAGAGGTAATTAATCGGTATTTAATTAATTTTTATTAATCCCTTAACAGCATTATCTGTTCAGGTTCAATGGGTTTGATCTCAGCCGTTTT
>DGOU01000059.1:3891-7857 GCA_002390165.1 Lutibacter sp. UBA4458 | reverse complement strand
ATAAAATAATGATATATATTAGGTTTAATACTTAGGTAATATTTTACCTTTGTCCTTTAATTTTAAAGAAAATCCTTTTGAAAACTATTACCTCAAAAATGGTTTTGACAGATGCTTCTAAAATTATGACAGAAGCATTGGTGCAATCAGGTGCAGATGTATTTATAGGATACCCAATAACACCTTCCAATTTATTTTATGCTTATTCTAAAGAACGATTTCCAGAATTTTTAGCTGGCCCAGATGAAATATCTGTTTTACAATGGATGTGTGGTTATTCGGCAGCAGGAAAAATTCCGGTTACTGCAACGTCATTTCCAGGATTAGCCTTAATGACCGAAACACTTAATATGGCTTATATGATGGAATTGCCAATGGTGTTGGTTATTGTTCAGCGGTTAGGTCCAAGTACAGGTTCTGCAACTACAGGAGCTCAAGGGGATTTAAAATTTTTAGATGGTGTAATTTCTGGCGGACTTCCATTACCTATTTTTAGTCCTTCTAATTTTAACGATGCTTGGACGTTGGCAAATAAAGCTATGAAAACTGCGGTTGAATTTAGAACACCAGTTATTATATTAACCTCTAAAGAATTGGTAATGACTCAAAAAGGGTTTGATATGAGTTTATTAGAACCAATAAAAAAAGTTGATAGAACTCCAAAAGATTTTGAAAAACCATTTCAGCCATATAAAGCAGGTAAAGATATGGTTCCTACTTTTTATCCTTTAGGAAATGAAAAATACCAAGCAAGGTTTAATGCTTCTACTCATGATAATGATGGTTTAATAAGAAAAGGAACTCCAGAAAGTTTGGCTAATACTTGGCGTTTACGTGAAAAATTAGAAAAACGAGTAGATGAATTTTCTTTTTACGAATTAGATGCAGATGAAAATGCAACCGATTTAATTGTTAGTTGGGGTGTAACCGCTGACGCTTCACGAGATGCAGTAAAATCTATTAGAGATAAAGGAAATAAAGTTTCCTTATTAATTGTGAAAACTTTATTACCAGTTTCATCAAAAATTTATGATATCATAGATGCTTACAAAAAAGTACTATTTGCTGAAGAAAATATGACAGGTTTATATAAAGAAATGATTTTTGGTAAACGCAATAATTCAAAAGTTAAAACAGCTACAAAATTTGGAGGTATGCTAACACCATCAGAAATTGTAGAAAAGTTATATAATTAAAAAAATTATGGAAACATCAGAAAAAATATTAACCAATGTTAAAATGCCTTTTTGCCCAGGTTGTGGACATGGCGTTGGCGTAAGAAGTACTTCAAAAGCATTGGAAAATTTAGGATATGGTTCAAAGGATGTAGTTATGGTTAGTGATATAGGATGTTCTGGTTTGGTAGATCCTTTATTTGCAACGCATACTATTCATGGTTTACATGGTCGTTCTCCGGCTTTAGGTTTAGGTGTAACTTTGGGGTTAGATAATTCTAATAAAAAAGTAATAGTTGTACAAGGTGATGGAGGTGCAACTATTGGTTTACAACATATTTTAGAAGTTTCGAGAAGAAATGTGGATATGACCTTAATTGTATTAAATAATTTGCTTTATGGGATGACTGGTGGGCAAATGAGTGGATTATCAACAAGTAATTTTAAACAATTTAAACATAGTGATGATAATGCTGAGCCCTATGATATTGTAAATTTAGCACATAATGCGGGGGCAGCTTTTAGTGTACGTGTCAATAATATTTCAAATTTTGAAAACACGTTAAAAGAAGCAATTGAAACTCCAGGATTTTCTTTAGTAGAATTGTCTAGTTTATGTACATCACACGGTATGAAAAAAATATCGGAACTAAAAAGTTATATAGAAGAGGAAGAAAAATTTACAAATGATAGACCGGTTGGCGTTAGTTTAAAACGAAATACAAAAAGCTTATTAGAAAACACAAAAATTTTAAAGCCTCAATATAAATCAACTATTACTGAAAGTGTTGGTGTTGTAATTGCTGGTTCTGCTGGTGGCGGAGTTCAATCTGCAGCAAAAATGTTAGCTCAGGCAGGAATTTTATCTGGTTTATACGCAACCATGAAAGGAGAATACCCAATAACCGTTGGTACTGGTTTTTCGGTTGCAGAAGTAATATTATCTAAAAAACCTATTTATTTTTCAGGATTAGAAAAACCAAGTGTTGTTTTAGCGGTTACCGAAGATGGATGGATTAAAGTAAAAAATAGAATTGCAGATTCTTCTAAAGTGTATTTAGATGCCAAAATTAAAACAGAATCTTTTTTTGAATATGATATTAAAGAGTTTTTAAAAGAAGGAGGTAAAAAAGGCGCAGCGTTAGGTGCTATTTCGTATTGGCTTGATAAATCCAAAATATTTCCTGTTGAAGCTTTATTAAAAGTGATTGAAGGAAGTAAATATGAAGATTCCTTAAAAAAAGCTATAAAAAGTGCCGAAAAATTTAAAGAATTAGTTTATGTAAACCGTTAAATCTCAGGTTTTTTACGGAATGCTTTTTTAAAAGCTTGCTTTTTCTTTTTATCTAATCTTTTTTGAATACTACTTTTAGTAGGTTTAGATGGTTTCCTTTTTTTAGGAATTTTTAAAGCATTTATTATAATTTCAAAAAAACGTTTTATAATAATTTCTTTGTTTTTATGTTGGCTGCGGCTTACCTCACATTTTAAAATGAATAAATGGTTTTTAGTAAGTTTTGTCTTTAAATTTCTATATAGTAATTCTTTTTCTTCTTCCGAAAATTCTTTTGAATTTTGCACATTAAAAATCAACTCAATTTTAGAAGAAACTTTGTTAACATGTTGCCCTCCAGCGCCACTGCTTCTAACTGCTTTGAAGGTGCATTCTTTTATAAGGTTTTCCCTGTTCATTATATTTGTGGCAGGTTGTCATTATTTTGTTGATGTAAAAAATGTAAATCTAAATCAGATAAATTATCAGAAAAACGTTGTAAGTTTTCTTTAGATTTTAGTATTTCATCAATTTTAGCAACGGCAGTTTTATATCGGTTTTTTTTATCCCCTTTTAATAAAATATATGATCGATTGTATTTTATTAATGCATTTTCAAAAGCTTTAAACATTTCTAAACGTTGTTCTGGTCTATCTCTTAAATCATCTGCTTCCCAAGGAGTATCAATATAGGTTAGTAAATATAAATCGTAACTGTTAGCTCTAGCTGCTTTTTCTAAATCTTCATTTACAAAGCCACCATAAAACTCTTCTGAATATACTTTTGTTTCTAATAAATCGGTATCACAAATTAAAACCTTATCTGCTTTTTTAGCCAATTCGTTTTCTAATTTCATTTGACCAAAAGCAATTGGCAGTAAATCAGAATTTTCACAAGTTTTACGTTCATTATTCCATTTATTTTGCAAATAATCTCTAGCATATTCAGGAACCCAAACGGTGTTGTAATGTCTGGCTAAATGGATGGAAAGTGTTGTTTTACCGGTGCTTTCTGGACCAAATAGAACAATTTTTATAATATTTACTTTGTCTTGTTTAAGAGTTTTCTCCATGAAAAATATCCTTGTATTGCTAAAATTAAAAATATGGTATATTGAATACCTGTAAACCCGTACCCTTTAACAAAATATAAAGGAATGGAAACTATATTGCCAGCAATCCAAAGGGTCCAGTTTTCTAATTTTTTATTAGCCATTAACCACATACCGGCAAAAAATATTCCTGTAGTAAAGGTATCTAAAAATGGGGTAATTTTTCTAAAATTGGATAAATTACCAGAAAACATATTGGTTATTGCATAATGCACACTTTCATTAAAATTTAAGTTATTGGGCATTACATTAAAATGTCTATATACAAAAATTACAAAAATGGAAGTAAATACAAATATACTGGTGGCTTTAAGTTTGTCTTTTTTATTTGTTCTAGTAATTGGAATAGGCTTATCATTATCCATAATTCTGCTCCACATATACCATCCGTAAACACTCATTATGGT
>DGOU01000059.1:0-3858 GCA_002390165.1 Lutibacter sp. UBA4458 | reverse complement strand
ATAAACATAAATTGCAGTACTTATTATTCCAGTTGGAAACACTAAAATATTTTCTTTTTTAGCGTATAAAACACTAATTACGCCAAAAAAAGCAGCTATAAATTCTAAAATTATATTAATTGTAGTAGCAGATTGGTAAGGCTCTGTAAAAAAATCTATTAGTTGATTCATAGGATTTTGTTTTCAAATGCGTTGCCAATAACTACAATATCTGCACCATTAGCAAAAGTAGCTTGAATTTGTTGTTTAGTTTTTATGCCTCCACCAACAATTAATGGAATAGAAATATGTTGTTTCACTTTGGAAATTATATTTAGATTTACAGGGTTTTTTGCGCCACTACCAGCTTCTAAATAAATTAGTTTTTTCCCTTTATATTCACCAGCAACGGCGGTATTTACAGCAAGTTCTATATTTTTTTGATCAATAGGAGTAGTATTACTCACTTTTAAAACAGATGAATTTGTACCGCCATCAATTAAAATATATCCGGTAGGAATAATTTCTAAAGAAGTGTTTTTTAAAAGAGGAACTGCTTTTATTTGCTGCTCAATTAAATACTCTGGATTTCTTCCAGAAAGTAAGGTTAAAAACAGAATACCATCCGCATAATTGGTTATTTGGGTGTAATCTCCAGGGAATAAAATTACTGGAATATTAGTGATAGTTTTTATTTTTTTTACAAGGTTCTCTGTAACACCATTTTTAACTTGACTTCCACCCACAAAAATAAAATTAGTTTTTAAACTTTCTATTCTATTAATAATAGTAGGAATTTCAGCTACTAAAGTTTTATCTGGGTCTAATAAAATAGCCAATAATTTATTTCCTTTTTTAGCCTCTTTTTGTATGTTTTTTAGAATTGGTTTATCCATTTTTTAAATTTTCAAGAGCATAAACCAAAGTAAAATTTTCTAATTGCTCAAAATGAATATTATAGGTTTTATTCCAGTTTTTCACTTTAATGTATCCAGTAGTTTTTTTCTCTGAAATTTTAAACGAATTAATATCAATATCATTTTTAAAAGTTAAACCACCGTAAGGGTAAATTTTGTAAAGCGACTCTTTTGCTCCCCAAATTACCGTTAATTGTTCAATATAATTATCATCTTTATTAATAAATCCACGTTCAAAATTGACAAATTTATGTTGAATGATTTTAATTTTTTCTCTGTTTTTTTCAATATCAATTCCAACTTCTCTATTACCTATAATTATTGCTGAAAAATGATAAGAATGTGATATTGAAATATGTTTTCCATCTTTTAAATGAGGCTTACCATTACCGTTATAATATAAATCAGCATCAGTATAACCTGCTTTTTTTAGTAAATGCCGAACACTTAAAAATCCACGTAAATGCATATCAGATTTCATAGATTGCAACCTTTCTAAACTATAATTAGTAAGAGCAGTCTTTTTAAATAAATCCGCATAAGTTTCTTCTATTTTCCAAATAAAAATAGAAGTATTATTGTTAGGTGTAATTGTTTTATATAAAGGCATTTAGTTTCTCAAAGGTATTTTGTACTTTTGCAAAAGCAAAAATAATTTTCGTTTTTAAAATCAAAAGCAAATTTAATAAATATGAGTACAGAAACATCAACTTACGTAAAATATAAAGTAAAAGATATCAATCTTGCAGATTGGGGACGTAAAGAAATTGAATTAGCCGAAGCTGAAATGCCAGGTTTAATGAGTTTACGAAAAGAATATAAAGGAAAACAACCTTTAAAAGGAGCTAGAATTGCAGGTTGTTTACATATGACCATACAAACAGCTGTTTTAATTGAAACTTTAATTGAATTGGGTGCTGAGGTAACTTGGAGTTCTTGTAATATTTTTTCAACACAAGATCAGGCTGCTGCTGCAATAGCTGCTGCAGGCGTTTCTGTTTATGCTTGGAAAGGGATGAACGAAAAAGAATTTGATTGGTGTATTGAACAAACTCTTTTCTTTGGAGAAGACAAAAAACCATTGAACTTAATTTTAGATGATGGTGGAGATTTAACCAATATGGTTTTAGATAAATACCCTGAATTAACAAAAGGAATTAATGGCTTATCAGAAGAAACTACTACAGGAGTTCATCGTTTATATGATAGAATGAATGCAGGTACACTACCAATACCAGCTATTAATGTTAACGATTCCGTTACTAAATCTAAATTTGATAATAAATACGGATGTAGAGAAAGTGCTGTAGATGCTATTAGAAGAGCAACCGATATTATGTTAGCAGGTAAAAGAGTGGTTGTTTGTGGTTATGGAGATGTAGGAAAAGGAACCGCAGCGTCATTTAAAGGAACAGGAGCAATTGTAACTATTACGGAAATAGATCCAATTTGTGCTTTACAAGCTGCAATGGAAGGGTTTGAAGTTAAAAAATTAGATACTGTTGTTGGAAACGCAGATATTATTATTACTACAACAGGAAATAAAGATATCGTTCAAGCTAAGCATTTCAAAAAAATGAAAGATAAAACCATTGTTTGTAATATTGGTCATTTTGATAACGAAATAGATATGGCTTGGTTAAATAAAAATTATGGAAGTACAAAAGTTGAAATTAAACCACAAGTAGATAAATATACTATTGGTAATAATGAAATTTTACTTTTGGCTGAAGGTCGTTTAGTTAATTTAGGTTGCGCTACTGGGCATCCAAGTTTTGTTATGAGTAATTCATTTACAAACCAAACATTAGCTCAAATTGAATTATGGAAACATAGAGAAAACTACGAAAACAAAGTTTATATGCTTCCAAAACATTTAGATGAAAAAGTAGCCAAATTACATTTAGCTAAAATTGGGGTTGAGTTAGAAACTTTACGTGAAGATCAAGCAAAATATATTGGTGTTAAAGTTGAAGGGCCTTTTAAACCAGAATATTACAGATATTAATTAAGAAATAATAATATTTTAAAGCTTTATAGTAATTGCTATAAAGCTTTTTTTATATTTGTTTTTGAAAAATCAAATTAACTATTTATTTTAAATTTAATTTTATGAAATCTATTTTAGTTCCTTTAGGAGATTCTGAAAAAGCAATTTGCACTTTACAATATGCCATAGATTTTGCAACATTTGTTGGCGCGAAAATTTATGTTATTCAAGTGTTTGGGACTACAAAAGTAGCCGGTGCTTTAAAAAATATGGATGAACTTTTAGAAAAAGATAGTGAAGAGGAATTAGCTCATGTTTTAGCAAATGTTAATAAAAAAGATATTGAAATTATAACCAAAACTATAAAAGGTCAGGTAGTAGATAGTATAAGTAGAATTGCTGCTAGATTAAAGGTAGATTTAATAATTTCATCTGCAAAAAATAGAGCGTCAGACTCTTCAATTTACGTTGGGAAAATAACAGGAGGTTTAGTAAAGCAAACCGAATTACCAATGTTAATTATTCCGAAAGGTTATGAATTTAAAGCGATAAAAAATGTTTTATTAGGTGTTCGATCTGGAGTTATTAGACATTTAAAAGTTTTAGATCCTTTAGAGGATATAGCAAAAAGATTTAATGCTAATGTGAATTTATTACATGTAATCACACCACATAACACAATGGAAGATAATACTTTGCATGCTGACTTTGAAACTATTTCAAACACAATAACAAATAGTGAAAACGCAACGGTTTATCAAGGTGTTTTGGAACATTTAATTGAAGTTAGCCCAGATATGATTTGTGTAATTAGACGAAAACGAGGATTTTTTAATAAACTTTGGGAACAAAACCATATTAAAAAAGTTGATTTTGAAAGTAGAATTCCATTATTAGTTTTAAAAGGAAATATATAAAATAATTTGGGGATGTAGCTCAGCTGGCTAGAGCGCTTGACTGGCAGTCAAGAGG
>DGOU01000011.1:2634-3558 GCA_002390165.1 Lutibacter sp. UBA4458 | reverse complement strand
GTAGTTAATGGATTAATGGCATAGTCATCTAGTGCCACTATTAAATTCTGAATTCCCACAGATGGCTCAATCGAATCAAAAGTGACATCTGTAATTGCAGCTTCTATAGCTGTACTCGCTAATAAAGCACTGGAAATATCAATTGTTTGATCTTTTCGCCCCGAAGATAATTGAACTCGTATAGCTTCAGTGGCACCGACAATTTCCTCATCAGTAAAAACATATGGAGAAAATTGCTGATTTAAAAACGTTCCCACTGATTCCTCCGTTACATCAAAGCGTAAATCATTTTTCGCACCGTCTTCAGCAGACGTTAATGTACGATCCGTATTAAATTGAACTACTTCTAATGGAAAAGGTACAATCGCATCCTGGAGCTTGATTTTCACTTGTGCTTGATCATACCAACCTTTGACGCCAGTTTGAACAGTCACAGCAGCTTCATCCTCTGGTAAATTCGAAACATCAAAAGGACCAATATACGTTTGATCACCAAACTCTTTTGAGGCAAAAATAACATCATCAATTACATATGTACCTGCTTGTGTGACACCGAAAAACAAAACAGATGAGCCCAGCAAAGCCGCAAAGGTAGTCCCGAATAATTTATTATTCATTTATTGGTCCTCCTTTTTAGTCGGTTTCAACCAGTCATCATTGTTCACTTCGGTTACTGTTGTGGGAGCAAGCTCAAGTTCAACTTGAGTTTTAATAGTTGGTTTTGGTTGACCATAGGATTGAGTAGGTTTTTCAACAGCCTCTTTAATATTTTTAGGAACATAAATATGAGCCTCTTCTTCAGCCAACTTTTGAGTTTCGAACTGTTTAGTAAAAACAACTGCAACTACGAAAGTTAAACCGATAATTATCAATAGTGCATAATAAAAACTAAATGTAGAATGCACAAGCAAACCTAAAAGAGCA
>DGOU01000011.1:0-2607 GCA_002390165.1 Lutibacter sp. UBA4458 | reverse complement strand
TAATATGACTATTGGAAACACAATAAGTGCGAGCAATAGAAGTATAAGATATTTAATCATGCTTCACCTCATATTAATTATATTTTACGTTTATTACATCTGAATTCGGAATATTTTCAGTCATTGATGGTACATAAATAATTTTTTCACCCATTTTATAACTATCTATTCCACAGGTATTTAAAAATGTTTTGAAGTTATTTATATAAGTAAATGTGGGAATTTCTTTTTTGTTTTTACCACCCGGTTCTTCAGGAAAATCGTACTCGTTCCCTGCAAAGTAAATTACTTCTCCTCCGCCTTTTATATTAGACACATTCACTTTAGATGAATCTGTAAAACGATCTAAGTTAATACAAAATTTCGAGTCATCATTCAATATAAATTTGTTGTGATAATTAAAAGTAGCTGATGTCCCGGTCTCAAAACCCAATAATGCTATGGTCGTATTTGTAACCCCATTATTATTTTGAATATCAAAAGTTCTAGCTATAAAATATGAGTGAGAGATTGAACTACCTAAATTATTCGCGTTTTTAGCGTTAAATTTACCATCAATATATAATTGTGCATTTTTAAGGTTATTTATATTTTTTAAATCCACATCTCCATCTACAAATAAATTTAATCCATATAAATCCTTTAAATTGCTTGAACTGCAGCCATTACATACGTAGTTTTCAAAGTTAATAACATGAACATTAAAATCTTTTACACTTAATTTTTTACTATTAATTTTTGTAAGTAATGACGCAACTTGCTCATTTAAATTACAATTATATGGTTTATTTTCATTTACCAGGTTCTTATTAAGTAATACAGAACAATCTTCGATGGTGCTTCCAGGAAAAATATTGATAGGAACATTCGGATTCTGTTCTTCAAGTGAAACTGGAATTGAATTTGTGGTGGAATATATATCATTTAATTGTCCTAATTCGATTACGGCACTGAGAATTTGACCTTTTTCATTATTTGAATATCCTGTAATATCAATGAATATTTTTGTTTTTTGATTAGTTTCTTCGTATTTATAATTTGACAATTTAAATTTCACATTTTGATCTTGCATAATCGTATTATCAGTATATTTACCAAGAAATTCCACTTTCATCTCAGTAGTTACAAATTTTTTAAACGAAGCTGTTTCTTCAACATTTAGTTTAGCAATCTCTTTTTGAAGATTTTCATAATTGCATGTTTTATTCACTTGACAATTATTTATCAAGATTTTTTGTTCTTTTATTTTATTGTTTATCTCATTTAACCTTGTGTTAATTTCATTTTTCATGTCGGTGCTTACTTTTTTCACGCCCATCTCTGCGGCTACATAAGCTTGATTGGTCTGATCTATCGTTTTTTCTTGTGTTGCATGGTTAAGGGAGGTACTAATAAAAACTGCAGATAGGCTTAAGAATATTATAATTGTAAATAGCACGATTAATAGTGCATATCCTCGTTGATTTTTATGTATTTTCATAAATACCTATTCCCCTTATAAGTCTTTTTATTCATAAAAAACTTGCTCTAGTTATGATTATCATACTAAATAAGGAGAATGTCATGCATTAATTGTATATTTTTAGAAAAATATAATAAAAAGAGTCGAAAATCTCGACTCTTTTTTATAAATTAATTCCCATAGTCAACGATTTCTTCAATTTCAGTTGTACTATCAATAAATTGTTTCATCGAATGACCTTCTGGTAAACCAGATGTGTTAACGTTGCATTCATTTAAAAATGCGACAAAATCATTCATATATATTATTTTATCTGTTACTGCAGCTGGTAACTTAACCATATTCGTGCGACTCGGGTAAAGAATTAACTTTCCATTACCACTTAGAATTGATGCGTCCGTCAGATCCGAAGAAGTGTTTAAATCGATTCCATTCAAGTTAATGCACATTTTGGAATTAGTTGAAATTACTACGCTTTTTCCTGTTGATTTCCAATCAATAAATCCCGTTTTATCTTTATTTCCTAATACTACTAAATTACTATTTGTTAAATTCATACTAACGTGGAAAGAGTATGAACGACTAACAATTGTATTATTATCAGCTGAATTACTGTTTTTTATTATTAAGTCTCCATCCACATACATTGAAATGTCTTGTAAATTATTCAAATTATCAACATTTAGAGACTGATTAGATGGTTTAATGTATACAGCACCACCACTACCATCTAAGCTATTTAAATTACACTGATTTTTATCTTCGACGGCATAACACAAATCAGTTACTTTAATGCTTACTTTTGATGGATCAGGAAGACCAGCTAAATAACTTTCAAGATTTGTACCCTTATAATTACAAACACCAGAAAACATATCTCTTGGATCTGTTGGGCAAAATGACGCATTATCGTTAGGTGGAATTAGAACACGGTCTACAGTATCTTTTTCACTTAGAATGGTTTTGATGACAACATCATTGGACTCTGAGGTATGGTCTGGTATTGTAATGACTAATTTTGCATTTAAAACTTTTTCTGATGCTTTTTGTTTACCTTTGACAGAAAGCGGGATCTCAATTTTTCGTGTTGTAAGGTTAAAAGCCGGTGCAATTGCTAATGGTAATAACTTATAATTCGTTTTTGA
>DGOU01000053.1 GCA_002390165.1 Lutibacter sp. UBA4458 | reverse complement strand
TCTTGAAGCTTCCAAATATGTTGGAGCTAGAATGTGTTTTGCTGGCAATTTATCACTAAGCACTTCTTTTTTGGTTCTTCTTAAGTAATATGGTTTGAGTGTCTTCATCAGTAAATCAACATTACTATTTTTGATGAAACTCTTTTTGAATTCATTCAATGAAAACATTGCTCCAGGTTGAACAAAGTCCATGATTGTCCATAATTCTTCTAAACTATTTTCTACTGGAGTTCCCGTCATAGCTAAACGGAATTCACTTTTCATTGCCCGTAATGCACGTGATCGCTCACTTGAGTGATTTTTAATATTTTGAGCTTCATCCGCAATAATATTATGAAAATTAATTCTACCAAATAATAGTTGATCAATTTTCAACGTATCATAACTTACAAATATTAGTTCTTGTTTTTCTAAAACGGAGTGATTTCTTATCCTATTCGGACCTTGATGTATATAAATTTTATTAGAAAGGCTTGGTGCAAACTTATTAATTTCGTTTTCCCAGTTTTCTATTAATGCTATAGGTAAAACAATCAATGTAGGTGCAACTTTTTCAAGTGATTGTTGATGTAGTAAGAACGTAATTACTTGCATGGTTTTTCCTAAACCCATGTCATCGGCCAGTAACCCACCTGAATTGGAGTATGCTAGAGAAGCAATCCAACGAAAACCTTCTATTTGATAATCATATAAAGTTGCTTTAAGAGTATTTGGTATCGGAAAGTCTTTAAATTGTTTGTTTATTTCATTTGATACTGAGTAACCAAGATTTTCTTCATTATCTAAAATGTCTAATCTGAGATTTGATTTTTGTGATTTTTCTTCATCGTCAATCAAATTTAATTCTTTTCTTAATGTGTTATCTACAAAAATCCACATTTCTTTGTGTTTAATAAAGTTACTAGTTGGTTTTGCAGCCACATCTTTTCTTAAATCATCCATATCTATATCTAATATCTCTCCTGACTCATCATCGAACCAGGAATATTTCCCTTCATTGTACTGCATACGAGGTTTTTTAATTTCAATAAAACCGATTACTCTTTTCGAGAAAGATTCTAAGTCAAATTGAAAATTATGTTCAGGAAATAAAGATAATGGATTTTGGAAGAACTGGGGAATTTCCTCGCCTTTTAGAATCTTTTTTTGTTGGATAATATTTATATCTTCTTTTACTTTTTGACTGGAAACAATTCGAGTACGTTCATTATTATTTTTTATAGTCGTTTGTGAATTGTTACTATTCAAATGAGATGTTAAATCCTCTGACTCCCCCACCACTTTCAACAACATGGTATTATCATCTAGCATTGTGGGTTGTATATCGTATTCTTCAATGTATTCATACTTTTCTCGTGTTAAAAAGTCATCCACTTTATAATTATTAAGGTCTGCTATTTTTTGGATTTTCGCTATTTGTTCATACTTATTATCAAAGGAATCTATTTTCGCAGTTTTATAAACTTCCCATATGGATTCATCTAAATAATAGGTTTTATCCGATATCTTAATAAAAGGTATTTCTACTAATGCAAGATGCCTTATATCAGTTCCTTCATTCGTCTTAATATTAACCTCGAATTCTGGCTCATGTCCCGAAATACCCGTCATTTGAATATCTATGTTTACAGGCAATTGAACTACAGGTAAACCCATTCTCTCCAGAATGGGTTTAAAATCATTATTTTTAATTAGGGCGTAGAAGTTACTTATTGGTAATGATTTATTTTCCGAAAAATAATCTGTTTCCATTAATTCTTCAAATGCTAAGTATTTATCGAAGTCACTCCAAGTAAAACTTTCTCTAAACTGGGCATCTGTTAAAGGAATCGTAAGTAGGTCTTTGGTTTTCTTGCTTGTCCCGTAAAACCGGAAATGTAATTCATCATTTTCTACATGGAACTCACACTGTAAAGATGTTTTGGTTTTTCCTAAGAATCTCACTTTCCTCTACCTCCCACTTTAATCTATTTTTCAAGAAGTAATCAAACTTATATTGCCATCCTCCAATATGCGTTAACCACCCGCCTCGGACAACCGATTCTTTCTCCATCAACATAGATCGAGTCAAACGATATTTGTTATAATTATAATAATTACCTAGTTTTAGTCTTTCATCCTCTTCTAAATATCTTTGAACTATATGGTCAAATTTCTTCAGATATAACTCTTTTTTATAAACATAAACCGCGCCAGTACCTAGAATCTCCATTATTACAACATCTTCAAAGTACATTAACATGGTACTTTTCTCAATAATTACTACATCTTGTAATGTTGGAATGAATTTTTCCCAATAGATAAACCGTTCGTGATCTTTATTGAGTCCCATAAAGAACTCTCTAACATTTCTACTCATAACCCATTTGTTAAATTCTTTTCTCACGGATTCTTCGATTAAGTCCCATTTCATAGGTTGACGAATATATGTTTTCATTTTTTCATATATGGCAAAACTAATATCTTCGTTAGTTTCTAAGCTGCCTGATCGGATGAAACCGTTTGCTAATAACTGTTGCTTGGTTGTATCAGCACGGTTA
>DGOU01000081.1 GCA_002390165.1 Lutibacter sp. UBA4458 | reverse complement strand
CATCAATTAAATATATTTACAGGTCCTTTATATTTTTTGTATAAAATTGTTTCTACCATTAATTTATCAAAACAATTAAAAGAAACTTACCCTAATTATAATTTTGTGCCTGTATATTGGATGGCGACTGAAGATCACGATTTTGAAGAAATTAATTATTTTAATTTTAAGGAACATAAAATTAAATGGAATAAAGAAAGCAGTGGTGCTGTAGGAAGGTTGTCAACAGAAGGTTTAGAAGATGTTTACCAAGCATTTTCTAATTTATTAGGAAAATCAGAAAATGCTTCCTATTTAAAAGAGTTGTTTAAAAAATCTTATTTAAAGCATGATAATTTAACCGATGCTACAAGATATTTAGTAAATGAACTTTTTGGAAAATATGGTTTAGTTATTATTGATGGAGATTGTACTTCATTAAAAAAACAATTTATTTCAATATTTAAAGAGGAATTATTATATCAAACTTCATATAATGAAGTTTCTAAAACTAATAAGGAACTGAATAGCCTTAATTATAAAATTCAAGTAAATCCTAGAGAAATAAACCTATTTTATTTAAAAGATGCATTGCGTGAACGGATTGTTTTTGAAAACAACCACTTTAAAATTAATAACACCAATTTAGTTTTTACCAAGGCTGAAATTTTAGAGGAATTACAAAATTTTCCAGAACGATTTAGTCCAAATGTATTATTGCGTGGTTTATATCAAGAAACCATTTTACCTAATTTATGCTATATTGGCGGAGGAGGAGAATTAGCTTATTGGTTTCAATTAAAAAGTTATTTTAAAGCTGCTTCTATGCCTTTTCCTATTTTATTATTGCGAAATTCGGCTTTGTTAATTTCCAAAAAACAAAGGATGAAATTGGATAAATTACATATTTATTTAGAAGAAATATTTCAAAAAAGAGAACTTTTAATTCATTCAAAAATTAAAGAATTTTCTGAAATTAATATTGATTTCACTAAGCAAAAAGAATTTCTTATACAACAATTTATAGATTTAAAGAAAATTGCAAATCAAACAGATTCATCTTTTTTAGGTGCTGTAAATGCTCAGGAGAAAAAGCAATTAAATGGACTTACTAAATTGGAAAAACGCTTGTTAAAAGCACAAAAACGAAAGTTAGCTAATATTGTAGTTAGAATTGAGAAACTACAAAGTGAATTATTTCCGAATCAAAGTTTAGAGGAACGTACTCGTAATTTTTCTGAAGTATATGAAATTATAGGTAAAGATTTAATTCCACAATTGTTAAAGAATTTGAATCCTTTAGATTTGAAATTTACGCTTCTGGAATATTAATTACAACAGGACTAAAAGAAATTTCTTCTTTTAAAAATTTAAAAGTAATATTAGTCGTTTTCTGCTCTTGAATTTTTTTAATTTCTTCTTCAGTCGCTTCAAAATCAATTTGAGTAAAACTAAATGGGGTGTTTTTTATTTCATCCGATTCAATTTGATCATGTTCAGAATTTAAAGTAAGTTTTTCGTTTTTAAAATGGAAAGTTAATGTACTTCCTTCTTTTTTAATTCTTGTTCCAAAAGTTCCAAGAATAGCTGTTTTAATATATGGAAAACCTCCTAATTCTTCAATATCCACATAAACATCATTATTTTCATTTTCTGCAAACTTTGTACCTCCGTCATATTGAAGTTCAGGATAATCACTTAATTTTTCAGAAATTTGGCTTTTAGGTTTCTTTTTGAAGAAGGATAACATAGTTTTAGATGAATTAAAAGTTGCCAGATGAGGTTAAATCATCTGGCGATTATATTTTATAAATGAATTACCTCATCATAAGCAGCGGCAACAGCTTCCATAACTGCTTCACTCATAGTTGGATGTGGATGAATTGCTTTTAAAATTTCGTGCCCGGTAGTTTCTAATTTTCTTGCCACTACAGCTTCAGCAATCATATCTGTAACACCTGCACCAATCATATGGCAACCTAACCATTCGCCATATTTAGCATCAAAAATAACTTTTACAAATCCTTCTGGAGTGCCAGCAGCTTTTGCTTTACCAGATGCTGAAAAAGGAAATTTACCAATTTTTAACTCATAGCCTTGCTCTTTGGCTTTAGTTTCGGTTAAACCAACACTCGCAATTTCTGGTGTAGCATATGTACAACCAGGAATGTTGCTATAATCTACAGGTTCTGTAGCTAAACCTGCAATTTTTTCTACACAGGTAATTCCTTCTGCAGAAGCAACATGTGCTAAAGCAGGACCAGGAACAACATCTCCAATAGCATAATAGCCAGGTATGTTTGTTTGATAAAAATCGTTAACTAAAATTTTATCTCTATCGGTTACAATACCAACATCTTCTAAACCAATATTTTCAAGATTAGATTTAATTCCAACAGCAGAAAGTAAAATATCTGCTTCTAAAATTTCTTCGCCTTTTTTAGTTTTTACTACTGCTTTAACTCCTTTGCCAGAAGTATCTACAGATTCTACAGAAGAGTTCAACATTACTTTAATCCCTGATTTTTTAAAGGAACGTTCAAATTGTTTAGAAATTTCTTCATCTTCTAAAGGAACTAAATGTGGTAAAAATTCAACTATAGTAACTTCAGTACCCATAGCATTATAAAAATGAGCAAACTCAGAACCAATAGCTCCCGAACCAACTACAATCATTTTTTTAGGTTGTTTAGGTAAAGTCATTGCTTGTCTATAACCAATTACTTTTTTACCATCTTGTGGTAGATTTGGCAATTCACGTGAACGGGCTCCAGTAGCAATTATAATATTATCTGCGCTATATTCCGTTACTTCGCCTTTATCATTAGTAACGTCTACTTTTTTACCTGTTTTAATTTTTCCAAAGCCTTCAATAACCTCAATTTTATTTTTTTTCATTAAAAATTGAACTCCTTTACTCATTCCTTCAGCTACACCACGACTTCTTTTAATTATTGCATCAAAATCTTTATCAATAGCTTCGGCTTTTAATCCATAAGCGTCTACATGTTTTAAATAATCGTACACTTGGGCGCTTTTTAGTAAAGCTTTGGTAGGAATACATCCCCAATTTAGACAAATTCCGCCTAAATTTTCTCTTTCTACAATTCCAACTTTAAATCCAAGTTGTGATGCTCTAATAGCAGTTACATATCCTCCAGGACCACTTCCAATAATTAGTACGTCGTATTTCATAAGTTTATATTTTTAATTTTTTATGTTAAAAGCTGTTTTCACTGCAAATTTAAGTATTTATTATTTTTAATTTTTAAAAGTCGAAATTAAATAACTAAAAGGGTTTCGAAAATAAAATTGCTAAAGTTTTTCACATTAGGCTTTTGTTATTTGAGAATGCCAAATTTTGCATATATAGCTAAATTATCATTGATGTTTTTCAACGTTTAACTACATTCTATCAGGAACATTAATCCCCAATAAATTAAATGCAGATTTTATAATTTCACCTACTTTAAAGGATAGTTGCGTTCTTATAATTTTTTCTTGTTCATTTTCGCAGGCTAAAATAGGTACTGTTTGGTAAAAAGAATTGTATTCTTTTACTAAATCGTAGGTGAAGTTGGCAATTAATGCTGGACTATGATTAATTGCTGCATTTTGAATTATTTCAGGAAATAGCAGTAATTGTTTTATTAAAGAACGCTCTTTTTCGTGTAAATTCACTTCTGCTTCGCTCTGAGTGACATGATAATCAAAAGATGCTTTTCTTAATATAGATTGAATTCTAGCATACGTATATTGAATAAAAGGACCTGTATTTCCTGCAAAATCAACAGATTCTTCAGGGTTAAATAAAATTCTTTTTTTAGGATCTACTTTTAAAATATAGTATTTTAAAGCGCCTAAACCAATAGTTTTATATAAGGTTTCTTTTTCTGGTTTAGAATATCCTTCTAATTTTCCCAATTCTTGCGAAATATCTCTGGCTGTGTTGGTCATTTCAACCATTAAATCATCTGCATCTACTACAGTTCCTTCTCTTGATTTCATTTTTCCACTAGGTAAATCAACCATACCATAAGATAAATGATAACAATTTTTTGCCCAACTGTAACCTAATTTAGATAAAATTAAGAAAAGAACTTTAAAATGGTAATCTTGTTCATTACCAACGGTATATACTAGTTTTTCTAGGTCAAAATCTTTAAAACGTTCAATAGCAGTTCCTATATCTTGCGTCATATAAACCGCAGTTCCATCTGCTCGTAAAACAATTTTTTCATCTAAACCTTCATCGGTTAAATCAATCCAAACCGAGCCATCATCTTTTTTATAAAAAATGCCATCATTTAAACCTTTTGCAACTACATCTTTACCTAATAAATACGTATTACTTTCATAATAGTTTTTATCAAAATTAACCCCTAATTCTTTATAAGTTATATCAAATCCATCAAAAACCCATTGATTCATTTTTTTCCAAAGCGCAACAACTTCTGTATCTCCAGCTTCCCATTTACGTAGCATTTCTTGAGCTTCAACTAAAATAGGTGCTTCTTTTTTAGCATCTTCTTCGCTTTTACCTTGAGCAACAAGTGCTTTCATTTCTTCTTTATAGGCTTTATCAAAAGCAACGTAATAATTACCAACTAATTTATCTCCTTTTAAGTTAGTGTTTTTGGGAGTTTCACCATTTCCAAAGCGTTGCCAAGCTAACATACTTTTACAAATATGAATTCCCCGGTCATTTATAATTTGTGTTTTGTACACATTTTTACCCGATGCTTTTATAATTTCAGCAACCGAATAGCCTAATAAATTATTTCTAATATGCCCTAAATGAAGCGGTTTATTAGTGTTTGGCGAAGAGTATTCCACCATTACTGCTTTATCTTTTGGGTTTGGAGAAACAAAACCAAAATTTTCGATTTTATAAATATTTTGGAAACTATTTAAAAAATAAGAATCGTTAATTACAAGGTTTAGAAAACCTTTTACCACATTAAATTTAGTTACTTCGGCTACATTATTAACTAAAAATTCTCCTAATTTGTTTCCAATTTCTACAGGATTTCCTTTTATAAAGCGTAAAAATGCAAATACAACAATAGTATAATCTCCTTCAAAATCTTTTTTAGTTGTCTGAAATTCAACAGAATTAATAGTAACTCCATAAATTTCTTGTAAACCTTTTTTAACTGCTTGTTCTAATTTTTTTTGCATTATTTTATACGGAAATAAATTGAAGTGCAAAAATAGTAAATTACAATTTGTTTTTACTGTTTTATAAATTCAAATTCAGTAAAATCAAAATCAGGATTAGGAACATCTATATGTAATTTTGAAACTGTTCCGTTTTTGTTAACATCAAACCATAATTTTCCTTCTGGTAAAGAGGATAAATGTTTTGGGAAATTAAAGGTGAAAATAGAACTATTCCAATGTTTTAAAATTCCATAAAAAATAGGAGTTTTATCCATAGTAAAATACAGTTGATTATTTTTTAAAGCAACCGTGACCGTACCATACATTTTATCTTTAAAAATGCCTGTGTACTCTTTTAAAGGTAAAGTTTGTGGATTAAGTTTATTTCGTAAATTTTCATTTTTATTAGATTTAATCTTAGCAAGGCTATCTTTTTTAGTTTTATAATTTAAATAATTTGCAGACCAATCTTTTCCGTTGGTTTTACCTGTTAATAAAACATCTAAAATTTTGTTTGTTAAAGCGCTAGGTAACCAATTTATAGAGTTGGTTAAAATTACAGCACCTATTTTCTTTTCAGGAATGTAAAATGATTTTGAAATCATACCATCATAACCACCGCTGTGTGAAACTACTTTGTAGCCTTGATAATCTTGTAAGCTCCATCCTAAACCGTAGGATTTAAAATGAACCTTTTCACCATTATTTCGAACTTTAAAATTTGTGTGTGGTGTAGTTAATTGATTAAAACTTGCTTTTGAAAAGTATTTCTTACTATTTACAGTACCTTTATTAATATTTAATTGAATCCATTTTGCAAAATCATTTGCAGAAGAAATAATACCTCCAGCAGGAGCAATATTATCCCAGTTTACCCATTGTAATGCTATATTTTTTCCTTCTTTAAAATAATAAGGAGTAGCCACATTTTTTGAGTATTTAAGTTGCGAAGTTGAGGTTAAAGTTCTT
>DGOU01000065.1:8421-15079 GCA_002390165.1 Lutibacter sp. UBA4458 | reverse complement strand
TAGCAGTAGCCGATTTAAGCTCAGGTAATGAACCAGGAATACCTGTAACAATTAATCCTTTAGTGGATAACGGTAATGGAGCAGATTCGGATTCAGATGGAACTTTGGATCCTACAACAGTAAGTTTACTAGCGCCATCAGGTGCAACAAGTATAGTTACCGATGCTAATGGTGATATTACAAGTTTTGATGTTCTTGGAGAGGGAACTTGGAATGTAAATTCAATAACAGGAGAGATTACATTTATACCAATAGATGGATTTATTTCGGATCCAACTCCAATTAGTTATACTATTGAAGATAATGATGGAAATGAATCAAATAGTGCATTGGTTACAATTCAAATGATTCCTCAAGCGGATATTATGGTAGTAAAAACGGATAACAATGATGGTTATGTAGCAGGTACAACATCTGTTTATACAATTACAGTTACTAACAATGGACCTTCATTAGCTACTAATGTAGTTGTAATAGATAATGTTCCTGCAGGATTACCTGGAAGTAATGTTTCTTGGACGGGAAATGGTACAAGCGGCTCGGGTGATTTAAATGATACAATTTTAACATTAGCCAATGGTGAAACTATGATTTATACAGTGAACATTGATGTACCAAGTGATTTTACAGGAACAATTGTTAACATTGCAAGTGCAACTTCTGATATTGAAGATCCTGATCCAACTAATAATAGTTCAACAGATATAGATGGAGAAGGTTTACAGGCAGATTTAGTTGTAACAAAAACAGTAGATAATCCTACTCCAATTGTAGGTGAAGATGTTGTGTTTACAATTACGGTTACTAATAATGGACCAAGTGATGCTTCTGGAATTAACTTAGTAGATAAATTACCTACTGGTTATACTATTAGTAGTGTTACACCTGCAAATGTTGGGCAAGGAAGTTATGATCCAATAACGGGTTTATGGATTGTTGGTTCATTAGATTATTTAGAAAGTACAACAATGTTAATTACCGCAACAGTAAATAATTTTGGTAATTATACAAATAGTGCTGAAATAGTTTCTGCAGATCAAGAAGATCCAAATTCTATACACGGAAATAATGATCCATCAGAAAATGATCAAGATGATGCTACAACAATACCTGTTTCAATAGTTGATTTAAGGTTAACAAAAACTGTTGTAAACAATATTACATCAACAGAAGTAGGAAACCAAGTAACTTTTGAAATTAGAGTTTATAATGATGGCGATGCTATGGCAACAGGAGTAGAGGTTACGGATTTATTACCATCAGGGTATGATTATGTAAATTACAGTTCTAGTATAGGTACTTATGATCCTTTATCAGGATTGTGGAATATAGGTGTTGTTGAACAAGATAATCCAGCTATTTTATTAGTAGATGCTAAGGTGTTAGAAAATGGAGACTTTATGAACTGTGCAGAAATTACAGCAGCTAATGAAGCGGATATAGATTCAACGCCTGGAAATGGAGATTCAACAGAAGATGATTACGCTTGTGCATCTGTAATGCCAGATAGTGAAGTAGATTTAAGCATTACTAAAACAGTAGTAGCAAATAATGTAAGTCCTATGGTTGGTACTCAGGTAACCTTTGAAATTAGAGTTACAAATAATGGACCTATAGATGCTTCTGAAGTTTTAGTCACGGATTTATTACCTACAGGTTATACCTTTGTTAATTATAGTTCAACAACAGGAACTTATGATGATGTTACAGGTTTATGGAATATAGATTCTATTTTAAATGAAGATGCGGAAGTATTATTAGTAGATGCTATTGTAAATGCATCTGGAGATTATACAAACTGTACTACTATTTCAAACATACATCAAACGGATATTGATGTTTCTAATAATAGTGATTGTATTACCACAACACCAATAGCTATAATTGATTTGGCATTAACCAAAGATGTAGATAATTTAGAGCCTACAGCTAATACAGAAGTTGAATTTACCATAGTTGTTACCAATAGTGGTCCAAGTGACGCAACAGGAGTTTCAGTAGAAGATTTATTACCATCAGGATACACTTTTGTTAGTGCATCTGCTACTACTGGTACTTATAATGATGTTTCAGGTCTATGGGATATTGGTTCCATAATATACGACACATCGGAAACATTAATTGTAAATGCAATTGCATTACCAACAGGAGATTGGACAAATATTGCTGAAGTAGTTTCGGCCAATGAGCTAGATTTAGATTCAACACCAGGAAATAATAATCTTTATGAAGATGATCAAGCTCAAGTAGCGACAGCTCCAGTAATTTTATTAGATATTCCAGAATTATTCACTCCAGATGGAGATGGTAATAACGATACTTTTAAAATTAATAATTTACAAGTATTATATCCTAATTTTAGCATGGAAATTAGAAATAGGTATGGAAATATAGTTTATAAATATGAACACAATGGAGACCCTAACACAGAGCCAACGTGGTGGAATGGTTATTCAGATGGTAGATGGAATTTTAATAATTTAGAATTACCAGTAGGTACTTATTTCTATACCATTTACTTTAACAATGATGAAAGAGAACCACAAACAGGTTGGGTTTATTTAAGAAAATAAAACAAGAATCATAAAATCAGGAGGGAGTAAAAAAATAAGCTCCCTCCAATTAAATATTTTAAACAAAGTTTATGAAAAAAATAAAATTACTATTAGGGCTTTTTTTATTGCTATCTACTAGTTTAGTTTTTGGACAACAGGATGCTCAGTACACCCAGTATATGTATAACATGAATGTGTTAAACCCAGCTTATGCAGGGTCAAAAGGGGTTATGAGTATAGGGCTGCTTGGAAGAACACAATGGGTTGGTGTAGATGGCGCTCCACAAACACTGACGTTAGCAATGCATTCCCCAATTGCAAATCAAGTAGGCTTAGGTTTATCCGTTATCCATGATGAAATTGGACCAGTAAAAGAGGACAATGTTTATGCGGATATTTCATATACAATAAATACTTCTGAAGAAGGACGTTTAGCATTTGGTTTAAAAGGAGGGATAACTTTTTTAGATGTTAGATATTTATCAGCCATAGATATCGATCCTTTAAATATTCCAATACACCAAACTTCTCCTAATTTTGGAGCGGGAATTTATTATTACACCAATAAATTTTATTTAGGGTTATCTGCTCCAAATTTTTTAGAAACTAGACATTTAGATAATAACGAGGGGCAATACTCTACAGCTTCAGAGAAAATGCACTATTTTTTAACTTCGGGTTATGTGTTTGACCTTAATGGAAATTTAAAATTAAAACCATCTGCAATGGTAAAAGCAACAACAGGTGCGCCTTTATCTGTTGACCTATCTGCAAATTTGTTAGTAGATAATAGATTTGAATTTGGTTTATCCTACCGATTTGATGATTCCTTTAGCGGTTTAGTAGGTTTTCAAGTAAATGACGATTTTAGAATAGGCTATGCTTATGATCATACCATTTCAAGTTACGGACAGTTTAATTCAGGTTCGCATGAGATATTATTATTATTTGATTTTAATAGAAGAAATATTAAGAGTCCAAGATTCTTTTAATTAAAAATATAAGAAAGATGAAAAAAATTACCTTTATAGTACTATTGTTTTGTGTGTCATTTTTAAAAGCGCAAGAATCAAATTATAGTATAAAAAATGTTTCTTCCAATACAAAATATTCTGATTTTGGAGTTAGTTATTATGGAGAAAGTGAAGCGGTTTTTGCTTCTTCTCGAAAAAATAAATCTATAAGAAAAAGAGTATGGCTTGTAAATCATCAACCTTTTTTGGAATTATATAAAGGAACAATTAGCGAAAATGGAGATATCAAAGATGTAAAACATTTTTCTAAAAAATTAAACTCTAAATTTCATGATGCAGATGTTTCCTTTACAAAAGATTTAAAAACGGTATATTTTACTCGCGATAATTATTATAATAAAAAAGTTAAAAAAGATACAACAGGCGCTATTTTAAATCAGTTGTATAGAGCTAATGTTGGTGTTGATGGGGAGTGGAAAAACATTCAACCAATGCCATTTAATAGTGATAATTACCAAACAGGTCATCCTGCATTAAATGATTTAGAAGATAAATTATACTTTATTTCTGATATGCCTGGTGGCTTTGGAACAACAGATATTTATGTAGTTAACATTAATAGAGATGGTACTTATGGTGAGCCAAAAAATTTAGGACCAGAAGTAAATACTTCAAAAAAAGAAATGTTTCCATTTATAGATGAAAATAATGTTTTATATTATTCGTCAAATGGATTTAAAGATACTAAAGGAGGCTTAGATGTTTATGCTACAAAACTTGAAAATAGCGGTACATATCATAAACCATTAAATTTAGGTTTTCCAATTAATAGTAATAAAGATGATTTTAGTTTTGTAAAACGAAAAAATGAAAATGTAGGTTACTTTGCTTCCAATAGAAAAGGCGGTAAAGGGGATGATGATATTTATGCTTTTAAAGAAATACACCCTTTAAGCTTTTCTTGTTTACAGGAAATTTATGGTGTTGTACGCGATAAAAATAATGGCGCTTTATTACCAGGAACTCTGGTAAGTTTATACAAAGGAAATGACAAAGTAGAAAGTGTAATTGTAGGTAGTAATGCGGTATTTAATTTTATGGTAGATTGTAATACTGATTATAAAGTTTTAGGAGATAAAGAAAGATATAAGGAAGATTCCAAAGTTCTAACTACTTCAGATGAGGACGCTTTAAAATTACCTTTAGAATTATATTTGGCACAAGAGGATTTTGTAACCCTTAGAGGTAAATTAATGATTAATATTAAACCTATATATTTTGATTTAGATAAATCTAACATAAGAGAAGATGCTGAAATTCAATTAAAAAGAGTTTTTGAAATTATGAATAAATATCCTAGTTTGGTAATTCAAATTGGTTCACATACCGATAGTAGAGCTCCAGACCAATACAATTGGATATTGTCTAATAAAAGAGCTATTTCAACTATGAATTGGATAATTGAAAAAGGCATTGATAAAAGACGTATTTTTGGAAATGGTTACGGAGAAACTCAATTAGTTAACCGTTGTTCAAACGGTGTAAAATGTAGCGAAGCAGAGCATCAATTGAATAGAAGAACAGAATTTGTGATTGTAAATCCAGAAGTAATTAAGCATTAAGTAAAAGCATAAAACAAAAAAAAGCCACTTTTTAAGTGGCTTTTTTTTGTTATAAAGTAAATCCTAAATCTACTTTTAATTTATCTGCTATAAAATTAGCAATTTTAGTTTTTAACTGAGGAATTTTAATTTTTTCAACTACATCATTTCCAAAAGCATATAGCAATAAAGCTCTTGCTTCTTTTTTAGGAATTCCGCGAGATTGCATATAAAATAAAGCAGTTTCATCTAATTGACCAATTGTACAACCATGAGAGCATTTTACATCATCTGCAAATATTTCTAATTGAGGTTTAGAATTTATGGTTGCTCCATCATCCATTAAAATATTATTGTTTTGCTGAAAAGCATTAGTTTTTTGCGCATTGTGTTTTACTATAACCTTACCATTAAAAACTCCGGTAGATTTATCGGAATAAATACCTTTATAAAGTTCAAAACTTTCGCAATTTGGAAATTTATGATTTACTAAGGTTGTATTATCTACATGCTGCTTGTCATTTAAAATAGTAATGCCATTTAAATGAGAACTAATTCCTTCTCCTTCTTGATAAAATTCTAAATTATTTCTTGTTAATTTTCCCCCAAAGGAAAATGTATTTACAGAAGCAACACTTTGCATTTTCTGAGAAACATAGGTGCCATCAATTAATGAAGAATTTTTGGTGTCGTTTTGAATTTTGTAATAATCTACAACCGCTCTTTTATTTGCAAATATTTCAGTTACAGAATTTGTTAAAGTAACCTCTTCGGATAAATTTTGATGTCGCTCAATAATTTGAACATGTGAATTTTCACCAACAACCACTAGATTTCTTGGCTGAAGTAAAACTTCTTTTTCGCTTCCAGTTGAAAAATATATAATTTGAACTGGTTTAGGTACAATAGTATTTTTAGGTACATTTATAAAAGCTCCCTCAATGGTGAATGCAGTATTTAATTGAGAAATACTTTCATTTTTGTTGGCGATTTTATTAAAATAATTATCTACTACCATTTTATATTTAGGACGATTTAATGCAGAGGATAACACACATACATCGCAATCATCATGGGTTGTGGTAGATAAAAAGGAACTAAATTTACCATCTACAAATACAAGCGTATAAGTTTCAATATCATTTAATAAGTATTTTCTAATATTTTTAAATCCCACAGGGCTTTTAGTAGTTGGAAACAAACAGTAATCATGCTTTAATAAAGGTTTTAAGCTAGTGTATTTCCAATCTTCAATTGCTTTTGAAGGAAAACCGTTTCCTTCAAAAGATTTGATTGCTTCAAGGCGAGCGGCATGGGTATTAGAATTTAGGTCTAATTTTCCTTCATTTTCAAAAGCTAAAAAGGAAGAAACTAATTTTTCTTTTAAATCCATAATTTGTTATTTTAACCAGTCGTAACCTTTTTCTTCTAATTCAAAAGCTAATTCTTTACCGCCTGATTTTACAATTTTTCCATTGTATAAAACATGAACAAAGTCAGGGACAATATAATCTAACAACCGTTGATA
>DGOU01000065.1:0-8378 GCA_002390165.1 Lutibacter sp. UBA4458 | reverse complement strand
ACTACTTTTAAAGCATCTATATCTAAACCAGAATCGGTTTCGTCTAAAATAGCAAGTTTAGGTTCTAACATTGCCATTTGAAAAATTTCATTTCTCTTTTTTTCACCGCCTGAAAAACCTTCGTTTAAAGAACGGGATAAAAATTTACGATCAATTTCTAATAAATCCGATTTTTCACGAATTAATTTTAACATATCTTTAGCTGCTAATTCCTCTAAACCATTTGCTTTTCTGGTTTCATTTATAGCAGTTTTAATAAAATTGGTAACCGTAACTCCTGGTATTTCTACTGGATATTGAAACGATAAAAAGATACCTTTGTGAGCTCTTTCTTCAGGAGCTAAACCACTTAAATCTTTACCGTCTAAAACCACATTTCCTTCCGTAACCACATATTCTTCTTTACCTGCAATAACTGCAGATAATGTGCTTTTACCAGATCCGTTAGGACCCATAATAGCATGAACTTCACCAGGTTTTATTTCTAGATTTATTCCTTTTAAAATTTCTTTATCGTTTATGCTTGCGTGTAAATTATTTACTTTTAACATTTTATAGTTGTATTAATTCTATATTTTTTAAATCATTAATTTTATTTGCATTAAAATGCATATTTCCTTGATATTCCATGCCAAGATATGCTGCTGATTTTTGAAATGGAATGTAATAACTGGCATCAATATTATCGTCATGAGAATTAGATATAACCATCATGTTTTTACCTCTTAATTTTCTACCAGTTTCTTTTTCAATTCTAATTAAATCTGAAAATCTATCAAAAAACACTTTCATAATGCCACTCATATTGTACCAATATACTGGAGTGGTAAAAATTAAAGTATCATATTTTTCTAGGATAGTTTTTATAAGTGGTAAAAAATCATCTTCTAAATTTTTACTTTCGTAATCGTAATAAGAAATGTTATAATTATTTAAATCTACAACATCTATATTATATTTTTCTGAAATAGCAGTTGCTACTTTTGCAGTATTTCCTTTACTTCGAGACGAACCCAAAATAATCACTTTTTTATTTCCCATATTATCCAACACTACCTTCTAAACTAATTTCTAATAATTTTTTTGCTTCTACTGCAAATTCCATTGGAAGTTTATTTAGTACATCTTTACTAAAACCATTTACTATTAAAGCAATAGCTTTTTCTGTATCAATACCCCGTTGGTTGCAGTAAAATAATTGATCCTCTCCAATTTTACTAGTAGTAGCTTCGTGCTCAATTTGAGCAGTTTTATTTTTTGCTTCTATGTAAGGAAAAGTATGTGCTCCACATTCATTTCCCATTAAAAGAGAATCGCATTGTGAAAAATTACGAGCATTATTTGCTCTTGGACCAACTTTTACCAGACCTCTATATGAATTATTTGATTTTCCTGCGGAAACCCCTTTTGATATAATGGTACTTTTGGTATTATTTCCTAAATGCACCATTTTAGTTCCAGTATCTGCTTGTTGATAATTATTGGTAACAGCAATGGAATAAAATTCTCCTACAGAATTATCTCCTTTTAATACGCAACTAGGATATTTCCAAGTTACAGCACTTCCAGTTTCCACCTGTGTCCACGACACTTTTGCATTGGTTTCGCAAAGAGCTCTTTTAGTTACAAAATTAAAAATACCACCTTTACCATTTGCATCTCCAGGAAACCAGTTTTGTACGGTAGAATATTTTATTTCAGCATTGTCTAATGCTATCAATTCAACAACAGCTGCATGTAGTTGATTTTCATCACGCTGCGGAGCAGTACAACCTTCTAAGTAACTTACATAAGCACCTTCATCGGCAATTAAAAGAGTTCTTTCAAATTGCCCAGTTCCACTTTCATTAATTCTAAAATAGGTAGATAATTCCATTGGACAAGTAACGCCTTTTGGGATGTAGCAAAAAGAACCATCTGAAAAAACGGCTGAATTTAAAGCTGCATAAAAGTTATCTGTTTTTGGAACAATGCTTCCTATGTATTTTTTAACTAACTCAGGATGTTTTTCAATAGCTTCTGAAATAGGACAAAAAATAATTCCTTTTTCATTTAAAGTTTTTTTAAAGGTTGTTGCTACGGAAACAGAATCCATAACTACATCTACAGCAACATTACTTAATCTTTTTTGTTCGTCAACAGAAATTCCTAATTTATCGAAAGTTTTAAGTAACTCAGGATCTACCTGATCTAAACTATCTAATTTTGGTTTCTGTTTTGGAGCAGCATAATAGCTAATATTTTGAAAATCAGGTTTGTCGTAAGTTACATTTGCCCAATCAGGTTCCTCCATTTCTTTCCAAATTTTGAATGCATCTAAACGCCAATCGGTCATCCATTGTGGTTCATTTTTCTTTTTAGAAATTGCAATTACAACTCCTTCATTTAAACCAACAGGAAATTTATCAGATTCAATATCTGTATAAAACCCATATTCATACTCTTTATTTTCAAGGTCTTTTTTTAAATCGTCTTCTGTAAATTTATTCATTCTTTATTATTTAAAGATTAAAAGATTTAATAATTAAAAGATTTAATCTATTTCACTATTTTTTAAATAATTAATAAATTTGGATAATTGCTTAGAAATATCTTCAATCTCTTTAATTAAGTTTTCAACAGTATTATTTTCAATATATTTTAATTCTTGACAAATTCTTAATAAACTTCTAAATCTTCAAACTTTTTCATTATTTTTCTAATCTTTCAATCTTTCAATCTTTCAATTGTTTAATAGTTTATATTTTAAAGTGAAAAACTTTCCCCACATCCACAAGTTCTTTCTGCATTAGGATTGTTAAAAACAAATCCAGTTCCGTTTAATCCACCGGAATATTCTAAGGTGGTACCGGCTATATATAAAAAACTTTTAGGTTCTACTATAATTTTAACGCCATTACTTTCAAAAAGTTTATCGGATTCTTGTTTTTCTTTGTCAAATTTTAATTCGTAAGAAAGACCAGAACAACCACCACTTTTTACACCAACTCTAACAAAATGATTTTCAGGGTTTAAACCTTCTTCTTTCATTAATGCTACTACTTTGTTTTTTGCTATGTCTGAAACATTTATCATAAGCTTATATAGATTAATTCTAAATTAGTGCAAATATAAGTACAAAAAACCATATATAACAATCATTTTAAATTGTTTCCAGCAATAGAGTAATAGATGTTACCTATAAAAATTTATCTTTGCAAAATGTTAGAAAATAAAGATAAAAGTAGCACAAGTCTATCTGAATTAGGAGAATTTGGATTGATTAAGCATTTAACTCAAAATTTTAAATGTAACCAAACCTCAACTATAAAAGGAGTTGGAGATGATGCTGCGGTAATTTCAACCAATAAACAAGTTTTAATTAGTAATGATTTGCTGGTTGAAGGCGTTCATTTTGATTTAAGTTATATGCCTTTAAAACATTTAGGCTATAAAGCGGTTATGGTTAATTTATCTGACATTTATGCTATGAACGGAACTGCAACTCAAATTACAGTTTCAATTGCTGTTTCTAATCGGTTTCCTCTGGAAGCTTTAGAAGAATTATATGATGGTATTTATTTAGCTTGTAAAAATTATAAAGTGGATTTAGTTGGTGGAGATACTACTTCTTCTACTAAAGGATTGCTTTTGAGTATTAATTCTATTGGTGAAGTAGATAAAGAGGATATTGTTTATAGAAGTAATGCCAAACCAAATGATTTATTGGTGGTTTCTGGCGATTTAGGCGCTGCATATCTAGGTTTACAAGTTTTAGAGAGAGAAAAACAAGTTTTTGAGGTTAATCCAAATTCCCAACCAGATTTAACTAATTATAGTTATTTGGTTGAACGACAATTAAAGCCTGAAGCTAGGAAAGATATTATTGAATTATTAAAAACTTTAGAAGTTAAACCAACTGCAATGATTGATATTTCGGATGGATTGTCTTCTGAAATTTTACATATTTGTGAGCAATCTAAAGTTGGATGTAATTTATATGAAGAAAAATTACCATTAGATCCGCAAGTTATTTCGGCATGTGAAGAATTTGAATTAAATAGTACAACCATTGCTTTAAGCGGAGGAGAAGATTATGAATTATTATTCACTATTGCTCAAGAGGATTTCAAAAAAATTAAAGGAAACCCAAATTTTACCGTAATTGGGCATATTACTGAACCTAATGAAGGAGCAAGTTTAATAACTAGAGCTAATCAAAAAATTAAATTAACGGCTCAAGGCTGGAATGCTTTAAAAAACGATTAGTTAAAAACAAGCATTAACAAATTTATATAAGGTAGAAATTACTTGGGTTTTATTTTCAATATAACTCATATGTCCGTCTGGTAATTCTACCACATCAACTTTTGTGTTTTTTGTTTGATTAATCAACGAAGTATAATCTAATGCCGGGTCTTGTTTAGATGCGATCATTTGAATTGGAAAACTTCCTGTTTTGTATAAATTAGTGTGGTCTTTCCTAATTTTCATTCCTTCTAAAGCAGCAATTATTCCTTGAGGAGACATTTGTAGAGCTTCGGCAGTTATTTCAGCAATTTCTTTTTTAAAAACAGTTCTGTTTTCTTCGGTAAATAACATAGGTATTGCAATTTTAATAAAGGTTTTGGCATTTTGTTTTACCGCTTTAATTGCTCTGTCTCTATTTATTTTTTTTGCACCTGTATCGGGTAAAGCAGTTGAATTTAAAAGGCAAATTCCTTTTACGTTTTTAGGATATAATGAAGCAAAAGATAAAGCTACATAACCACCCATACTATGCCCAATTAACACGTATTTTCTTAATTTTAAGGAGTTTAAAACTTCTTTTACAGTTTCAGCTTGATCCTTCATAGTATGAATATAACCATGATTTTCGGTTTTACCATGTCCTAATAAATCAATACTTATAACCTTAAAGCGTTTTGCTAAGTTTTCAGAAATAGCATTCCACATAGTTAAGTTTTCTAAAAAACCATGGATTAAAACAACCGCACTTCCATTTCCTTTTACTTCAAAATGGACATTTATATTTTTATAAGTTAAGAACATTAAGAGCTAATTTTTTAATCCTTTAATTGCAGAAAATGCTTTATCAACAACATCATCTTCTACCAAAATGGTAAACTCATTAGTAGTGGAAACTACTTCGTAAAGTGCAATACCTTCCCAAGCTAAACGTTTAAAAAATTGATAATATAACCCAGCAATTTTGGTATTTTCATCTGGTAATCCTATGGTAATAGCAGAAAGGTTATCTTGAACAGTTGTTTTAATTTCATTTTTATAACTCTCTGTCATTTGATTTTTTAAAGAGCTGGTAATTAAAACATTACTTTCGTGAATACCACGAGTAAACGTATAAAAAACAGTAGGTTTATCTTTTATAAATTCCAACATTTTTAAATGACATTTAATTAAGCTATTCGAATTTTTAAAAGTATAATCTGAAAGATCAGATCTAACCGTTATATCTCCCAAGTTTTTAAGTACTTTATTTAATTTAATTTTATTAGCCATTTCTTTTGGCGGACTATAACGACGAAGCGCCATCATAATGGCTCCAGATTTTATTGGTTTACGTAGTATTTTAGAAATAGGCTCTTTCAACTCTTCTGCTAAAGCACTGAAATTTAAAATATTACGAGATAAAGCGTCTTCTAAAAATGGTTGGGAAATCAAAATTTCCTCTACACAAGTGGCGATAGTTTTCATTTGTTAAATAGTTAACGATTTGTGTAAAATTAGTATATTATTTTTAAATATTCACAAATAGTTTAAAAACCTTTTAGTTTTGCCTTCAAATTAGAAAAATGAAAGTATTAAAGTTTGGAGGAACCTCAGTTGGTTCTATTGAAAATATTAGAAAAGTAACTAATATAATTGTGGATGGTGAAAAAAAAATTGTAGTACTTTCTGCTATGTCAGGTACCACAAATGCGCTAGTTAACATTGCCGAAAAATGTGAAAATAATTTTCAAACAGAAGCGCAACGTTATATTAATAAACTGCATAATAATTACAAATCGGTTATTGATGAATTGTTTGAAAAATCGGAATTAAACCAGAAGGTTAGCAATTATGTGGCTACTATTTTTTCCGATTTAAATAAAGCTACTTCAGAAGTTTATTCGGAATTATTATATAATAAAATAGTAGCACAAGGTGAATTATTATCTACCTATATTTTTACAAATTATTTGGTGCAGCAAGGAATAAATGCACATTTATTACCAGCATTAGATTTTATGCGAATTGATAAATTAAACGAACCCGATAATTTTTATATTCAACAAAATTTACAACGAATTGTTAAAGAAACTTTACCTGCAGATATTTATATTACACAAGGTTTTATTTGTTTAGATGCCTATGGAAATATTACAAATTTGCAACGTGGAGGAAGTGATTATACCGCAACTATTATTGGAGCAGCTATTAAGGCTGATGAAGTAGAAATTTGGACAGATATAGATGGTATGCATAATAATGATCCAAGATTTGTTGAAAACACCAAAGCAATTTCTAATTTATCGTATGAAGAGGCTGCGGAATTAGCTTATTTTGGTGCTCGAATTTTACATCCACAAACGGTAATGCCGGCAAGGCAGGAAAATATTCCTGTAAGATTAAAACATACTATGCGTCCAGAGCGACTAGGAACTTTAATTAATAATAAAGTTACCGATAATGGCATAAAAGCAATAGCTGCAAAAGATGGCATTACTGCTATAAAAATTAAATCGGCTAGAATGTTGTTGGCTTATGGGTTTTTAAAAAAAGTTTTTGAGATTTTTGAAAAATATGAAACGCCTATTGATATGATTACTACTTCTGAAATTGCTGTTTCATTAACCATTGATAAAGTTGCTTTTTTAGATGCTATAATTGAAGAATTAGAAAAATTTTCAACGGTAGAAGTAGATCAAAATCAAAGTATAATTTGTTTAGTTGGTCATTCTATAGTTAATCATCCTAAAACACATAAATTATTTAATGTACTTCAAGATTTTTCTATTAGAATGATTTCTTATGGAGGAAGTGATAATAATATTTCATTATTGGTAAATACAAAAGATAAAATAAAAGCATTAAAAAATTTAAATGCCTATGTTTTTGAAAAGAGTTTAATAGCATAGTTAAGTTTAAATTAGGTTTGTTACGTAAAAAAGTCCGCTAAAAGCGGGCTTTTTTGTTTATAATCGGTTTAACATAATTTCTTCTAATTATTAGTTGTTTATGAATTCTATCCTGAAAAATAGATGTCATTCCTGCGTAGGCAGGAAGGAACCTTTATTCATCATACTTAGGGATTCCTGCCTACACAGGAATGATAACAGAATTATAAAGCATATTAATCAACAACTTGAAACGCATTATTTAGATCAAACTCATGTTTATAACACATTTTTTTCATGTCTTTCAAATTCTTTAATAAAATAGGAAGGATAAATTCCTGTTTTTGTAAAAAAAGCTTTAGAAAATGATTCGGTGTTGTTAAACCCAATTTCAAAAGCAATTGCTTTAATGGCATATTTTCTATAAGTAGATTCGGTTGTTATTTTTTTAATACAATAATCTATTCTTAAATCAGAAATATAATTACTATAATTTTTTTTCTTATAAAAATTTATGATTTTTGATAAATAATTAGAGTTTGTATTTAAGTTTTTAGCTAATATATTTAAGGTTAGGTTATTGTCAATAAATTTATTGCTAAGTTCAAAATTTTCTAAATCTTTTAAAATTTGATTAATAATTTGAATAGAAATTCCTTGTAATTTAGTTGTTTTCTTATTTATACGAATTTGTTCTGATTGTTTATTTTTTTCTGAGATTAATTTTTTAAATCGTTTTTTATAGAGTTCTTGTTTTTTATAATATCTAACAAAAAAACCTATTAAGATAATTATTAAAATAGACAACCCAATGATTAAAATGGAGAATTTTCCTTCTTTTTTATGTAAGCTTTTTATAATTTTTTCTTTTTCTAATAGTAATACAGGTTTATCATATTTTTTGATAATGATTTCGCTAATATTTTTTTTATTAGTATCAATAATACTATCTGCATAAAGCAACCTATCAATATATTTCAACTGATTTTTAATGTCTTTTTGGTCTTTGTAATAATTTAAAATGTGGTATTCTATATCTCTAATTTCTGGAGTTACATCTTTAGATATATTATAAATTGAATCTGCTTTTTTAAAATTTGTAAAAGCAAGATTATCCTTTAATAGATTTTTATAACATAATGCTTTGTAATAATAGCTATTCAGAATTCCGTTTGAATTTTCTATATATGGAAAACCAATATCGATATTTTTGATAGCTTCTTTATAATCTCCTTGAAAGTATTGAACAATACCAAGTTGATTTTTTAGAGGATAATAAAA
>DGOU01000112.1 GCA_002390165.1 Lutibacter sp. UBA4458 | reverse complement strand
GAAATTTATTAGATTTGGCTGTAACAGCAGCCGAAAAAAGAGCAACATTAGGGGAAATTTCTAATGCTCTTGAAAAAATATTTGGAAGATACAAAGCAACTATAAAATCTATTACTGGCGTGTATAGTAAAGAAATTAAAAACGATGACGATTTTACCGAAGCAAAAGCATTAGCAGATAAATTTGCTAAATTAGAAGGTAGAAGACCACGAATAATGATTGCTAAACTTGGGCAAGATGGTCATGACAGAGGTGCAAAAGTAATTGCAACTGGTTATGCAGATTTAGGTTTTGATGTAGATATAGGTCCACTATTTCAAACGCCAAAAGAAGCCGTAAAACAAGCCGTTGAAAATGATGTACATATATTAGGAATATCCTCTTTAGCTGCCGGACATAAAACTTTGGTTCCTCAAGTTATTTCAGAATTAAAAAAATATGGACGAGACGATATTATGGTAATTGCAGGAGGTGTAATACCTGCACAAGATTATACTTTTTTATTTGATGCGGGAGTTGCTGGAGTTTATGGACCTGGCACAAAAATTTCTAAAGCAGCCATTGAAATTTTAACAATTCTATTAGATAGTTTTAAAATATAAATTTTAATTTCACATTTCTAAAACTAAAAAAAATGAAACATATTTTTGTATTTGCTCTAGTATTGAGCATTAATTTAACAGCCTTTTCTCAAGAAACTACCAAGCCTGCTAATAAAGATAATATTGGTGATTTTACTGCTTTAAATGATGCTGGAATACTATGGAAATCTTCTGAAGTTAAGGCTCCTTTTTTAGTAGTCTATTTCTATCCTGCTGCAATGACTAGTGGTTGCACAAAGGAAGCTATTTCGTATAGAAATGATAAACCTACATTAGAAAAAATGGGAGTTACTATTGTTGGCGTTAGTGGTGATGAAGTAAAAAATTTAAAACATTTTAAAGAATCGTATCATTTAAACTTTACTTTGCTTTCTGATGCCGAAGGAAAAATTGCAAATAAATTTGGAGTACCAACTTCTACAGGTGGTTCAATTACAAAAGCTTTTAATGGAAATAGCTTTTTATTAACTAGAGGTATAACTGCCTCTCGCTGGACTTTTGTTTTAGATAAAAACAGAAAAATAATTTATAAAAATTCTGATGTTAATGCTGCGGAGGATAGTAAAAATATTATAAATATAATTTCAAAAATACAGCAACATTAATTAGTTTTAGGCTCATTTTGTAAAGTTTTTTGTAACCAAATCATAAGTAAAAAAGCTAAAAGGCCTAAACTTCCCATTACATACCAATTGGCTTCAAAACTAAACCTTTCTATTATTTCCATGCCTGTTTTTGCACTAAAAATATGAGCCATTGAAAATGCCATGGTGTACATAGCTAAATATTTTCCTTCTTTACCAATTGGAGCTCTATTCATTGCAAAATTATTTGTAAACGGAAATGCCAGCATTTCTCCAATAGTTATTAGCACCATACTTATAATTAAAATTCCACCCCAATTAGATAAATTTAAAATATAAAAACTTAAAGCAAATAAAACTAAACTCCAAGTTATTACTTTTAATTTATTTAAGGTTGAATTTTCTATATGATGTATTAAGGGCATTTCTAAAATAAAAATTAATAAACCATTAACAGCCATTAATAATCCTATTTCAACTTCATTTAAACCATGGCTAGCTTTATAATATAGTGGCATTGTAGTAAATAATTGTATAAACACAAAGCCCATTAAAAATATAATAGCTAAAAAAATCATATATGATTTATCCTTGAAAATAGAGGTTGAAAATATTTCGTCAGAATTTTTATTGTTTTTAGAAGTTACTTTTTTCTCTTTCAAAACAATTCGCATTAATAAAATAGCAGAAATACAAGTTATGCCATCTACCCAAAATAATCCTGGATAATATAATGTTGCAATAATTAAACCTCCTAAAAAAGGCCCAAATGAAAAGCCTAAGTTAATTGCCAAACGTATTAACGTTAAGGATCTGGTTTGATTTTCGGGTTTACTATACGCTTTTAACGATACAAATATTGCGGGTCTAAAAGTATCTGCAATTACCATGGTAAAAAACATTGCCGCTGCAAAACCCCAAAAAGAAGTAATATATTGTAACCCAATAAACAAAAAACCCGTTGTTAGTAAGCTCCAAAACATAACAGGATAAAACCCTACTTTATCGGTCAACTTTCCTCCTAACCATGAGCCAATTACGGAACCAACTCCAAAAAAGACCATTATTGTTCCAACTTGCGCTAATGAAAATTTTAAATCTTCGGTTAAATACAAGGATAAAAAAGGTAACACCATAGTTCCTGCACGATTAATAAACGTTATTAATGCAAGCCACCAAACCTCTTTTGAAAGTCCCTTAAAAGAATTTTGATATTTTATGGCTGTTTTTTTTATCATAAGGCAAAACTACAATAAAAGATACTTTTATTGTACAGCATCATATTTATTTATTCTATAGTTTAATAGATAGTTTAATTGATATTTTATGCTACTATTTTTAAAATAAAATTAAAAATTAACATCCTTTTCTTAAATTTGGTAAAAATTAAAATCGATGAGAAAAGTACTGCTTTTAAGTTGTTTAATTATTGCTACCTTAAGTTGCACTAAAAAAGCATCAAGCCATTCTGAAGAAATTAAACAATTTCAATATGAATTAAATGTTGAATATAACAATCCTAAAACATCGCCATTAACCAAGGAAGATTTAAATACTTTTAAATCTTTAGAGTTTTTCCCTATTGATAAAAATTATGAAGTAGTAGCCAATTTAAAATTTACGTCAAATTCTCCTATAATTGAAATGCAAACTACTACTACAGAAATTCAATTGTATAGAATTTTTGCTATTGCATCCTTTAAATTAAATGGAAAAGATTTTAAATTAAACGTATATCAAAGTCAAGATTTGCTAAATAATCCTGAATATATGGATTACCTATTTTTACCATTTAACGATTTATCCAATGGAAAAACAACCTATGGAGGTGGAAGATTTTTAGATTTAAGATTGCCTTCAAAAAGTACAAAAACTATAAAAATAGATTTTAATAAAGCATATAATCCTTATTGTGCATATAGTCATCGTTATTCTTGTCCTATTCCGCCTAAAGAAAATAGTTTAAACATAGAAATACTTGCTGGTGTAAAAGCTTATGTTAAAAAAAATTAAAAAGCCTACCCAGAAATTATTCTGAATAGGCTAAACTTAAAATAATTAACAATTATTATTTAATTAGAGATTTGTATAAATAGGATTTCCCTAATGCTGTTATGTTAAAACGAATATATTGCAGCTATTAAGAACGATGATAGATTATCAGATAATGCACCATCTTTACCAACATAAGGTTTTACATCACCCCAAGTATCTAATCTTAATTCTGGTTTTATTGTTAAGTTCTCAACTTTATAACTTCCTGTTAAAGTTGTGGCAAAAACGCTTGAATCATCATTTATATCAGACTTAGTTGAAAAATATTCTCCTCTAAAACCTAAAGAAAAATCTTCTGAAAGACTTAGCTTAGGATATAAAGCTGCTCCGTAAAATCCTTCACCATCATTATCCGCTATTGCCGCATTAATTCCTAAATAGAAAGATTCTGAAACATCAAAACCACCTGTATAATCAATTTCAAAACCTAAAGCTTCTCCATTATCATAATATAAATTTAAATATTGACCTGAAATACCTAATTGAGCACCAATAGAATATGCTCCAGTTAAATTATTATTAACATCCGTTACATTCATAACTGCTAACATTAAACTTGATTTTTCAGATAAAGTAAAATCAACTTTTAAACCTACATGTGAGAATGGCCCATTTGAGAACAAATATGAAGTGCTATAGTTAAAATTACCAATAGGTGAAATTACTTCATACCCTAAAAAAGTATTAAATCGTCCCATGGTAAACGTTGTACTTTCAGAAACTTTTAAATAAGCATATAGTTGATTCAAGTTATATCCACCTGTAGCGTCATCTCCACGAGGACCAAAGGTAAAATCTGCTACAACACCTGATTTTTCACCCTTATATTCAGCAACAACATTAGCCATTCCTAGCGCAAAACCTAGCTCATTTGCAAATGACGATCCGAAAAATTGCGTTACGTCATCTGCCGCTGATAAATTTGTTTGGTAGTAGGCATCAATTGACCCGCTTAAACTAAATTTATTATCTTCTTTTTTTTCTTCTTGTGAATATATACTACTAATTGATACAAACGTTATCAACATTGGTAATATTTTTTTAAATGTTTTCATATTTTATATTTTTTATATGTTTAAAATGTGTTTAATTATAAACACTCATATCGTGTTCATGTTTATCTAATCCTTCTTCTTCTTCTACCTTAGAAACCCTTAACCCCATAGTTTTTTTCAAAATAAACAATACAATAAAAGAAGCAACAATTGCCCAAATTGCTATGGCAAAAACACCAATTGCCTGAACCCCTAATTGATGAAATCCACCTCCATAAAGTAATCCTCCATCTTTAGCAAATACACCTACTAATAATGTTCCTAAAGCTCCTGTAACTCCATGTACTGAAATTGCACCAACAGGATCATCAATTTTTAATTTTTTATCAATAAAATCAATAGAAAAAACCACAACAACACCAGCAATAATACCTATTACCACTGCACCTGCCGGACTAACTGCGGCACAACCAGCAGTTATTGCTACCAAGCCTGCTAAAGCGCCATTCAAGGTCATTGAAATATCCGGTTTACCGTAAGAATACCATGTTACAAACATGGACGTTATTGCTGCTGCTGCTGCTGCTAAATTTGTAGTTATAATTATATCGGCTACGGCATTAGCATTGTCACCTGAAATTGCTAATTGCGATCCTGCATTAAATCCAAACCAACCTAACCAAAGTATAAATACACCTAAGGCTCCTATTAATAAATTATGACCTGGAATTGCATTTGATTTTCCATTAACATATTTTCCAATTCTTGGTCCAACCAAAATAGCCGCGACCAAAGCTGCCCATCCTCCAACAGAATGTACAACTGTTGACCCAGCAAAGTCAATAAATCCAAGTTTAGAAAGCCAACCTCCACTTTGCCATACCCAATGTCCAGAAATTGGATAAATAATAAGTGTCATTAAAAGTGAAAATATTAAATAGGTTGAAAATTTAGTCCTTCCTGCAATTGCACCTGAAACAATTGTTGCTGAAGTTGCAGCAAAAACTGTTTGAAAAAATAAACTATGCATTTCATTAGGGTTACTAAAAAATAAGGATGGTTTCCCAATTAATGCCCCAAATGTACCTGCTGCATCACCATACATTAGTGCATAACCTAAAGCCCAAAAAGATAAACTCCCAATACAGAAGTCCATTATATTTTTCATTATTATATTACCTGTATTTTTTGACCTAGTAAAACCAGTTTCTACAAGAGTAAAACCTGCTTGCATAAAAAACACTAAAATTCCTGAAATTACCACCCACATTAAGTCTAATACTGCATTTGTATCCATAATATTTTTTTAATTAGTTAATTTAATTTTTTTGATTTTTGTTTACTTAAGAGCATCAGCCCCTTTTTCACTTGTTCGTATTCTATAAGACTCAATAACATCTGAAACAAATATTTTACCATCACCAACATTACCCGTATAAGCTGCTTTAATAATTGCCTCAACCGTTCTATCTAAAAAAGGATCAGAAACTACAATGGATAAAAACCTTCGCTGAATATCACTTGTGCTATAACTAACACCTCTATATACGTGTCCTTGCTTTTCATTACCAACTCCTGTTACATCCCAGTAACTAAAAAAATTGACCTCTATTCGATGTAAGGCATCCTTTACTTCATCAAATTTTGATTTTCGAATAATTGTTTCGATTTTCTTCATAATTAAAATAATTTTTATAGGTTATTTTTGTCAAATATATATTTATATTTTTTTACCCCCTATTTTTTAGGGGGTGGATTTTATTTTTTTATATTTTTAATATTTTTAACCCTATTTTTTTAATGGGTAAATAATATATAAGTATATTTTTCTATCATTTTGTAATGATAGAAATTTAAAAAAAGGTTATTTTTAAAGAATTATATCAATTTAGATAAGTATAACCCAAAAAATACGGCGGTAAAACCTAACACTAAAGAACTAGTAGTATAGGCGAAAAAATGAAGGTAATCTCCATTTTTAAAAAAGACGTGATTTTCGTATGCGAAAGTAGAAAAGGTGGTAAAGCCTCCACAGAAACCAGTAGCTAAAAGCAATGATTGACTTTGAGACAAATGAGGAGTTTTAGCTAAATACCCCAATATAACACCAATTAACAAACTTCCTAACACATTAGATAGCATAGTGCCATAAGGAAGGTTTGTATCAAAATTATTTACCCATTTACTTAATAGGTATCTAGAAACACTTCCAAAACCACCTCCTAAGAAAACTAATAAAACCTGTTTCATTGTTATAAATTAATTTTATCTATATCTCTAGCGTTCCATTTTCCTTTTACCGTTCCAGTATTTAAAATTACGACACCTGGATTTGCCCTTACAATTGTTTTTAAAGTAGTTTCATCACAAAATAACATTTCAAAATTGAAATTGTTATTTTTCCTATATTCAACAAATGTATCATTTAATGAAGAAGATAATGCATAAACCAAATAACCTTCATTAATAGCTTTGTCTGTAATTTTTTTCACATTTTTAAAAGCTCCCTTTCTACTTTTTTCAATAGTATTCATTACTACTAATAGAACTTTTTGAGATTCTAATACTTTATTTGTTAAATCTTCTCCATCATTAGTTTCTAATAAAAAATCATGAACTGGTGGTAAATCATCTCCAACAAATTGCATTTGTGCAGGAATATTTTTTCCAACTGCATACGGTCTAAAATCAATAATTGGTAAATGTAATAATACGTAATACATTAAAGTAAAACTTCCTATAAAGGATAAAAAAGAAATCCATTTTAACAAAGGAATTCCCCCAATTGGTTTAATTTCCTTACTATTAAATAACAAGAAAATTATTAAAATTAAGAAGAATACATTTTTATAAAAGGTTTGCCAAGGTGTTAAAGTTACCGCATCCCCAAAACAACCACAGTCCGTAACTTTATTATAGTAGGCAGAATACCAAGTTAAAAACAAAAAGAACCCTATTAAAAGTACTAAACCCCAAATGGTAATTTTAGGTAAATAGCCTATTAATAACAAAACTCCAAGAAAAAATTCTATAAAAATTAATAGCACTGATAATGGTAAAGCATAATGTATTAAACTTTCCAAATTCAAAACATCAGCACTTAAGTATTCCTGTAATTTATAACTGGTACCTAATGGATCAACCATTTTTACAAATCCAGAAAATATAAAAGTGATTCCAATAATTATTTTTGAAATTTGAATAGCAATTTTCATTATTTATTTACTTTTAAATGAATTAAAGCAAAAATAGCATAATTAATCATATCTTGATAATTAGCATCTATACCTTCTGAAACAAGAGTTTTACCTTTATTATTTTCAATTTGTTTAACTCTCAATAATTTCTGTAAAATTAAATCGGTTAAGGAACTTACACGCATTTCTCGCCAAGCTTCTCCATAATCATGGTTTTTGTTTTCCATTAATTCCTTGGTGATTTCAATATGTTTATTAAACAAGGTTGTTGCAGTTTCAACATCTAAATCTGGTTGCTCTGCAATTCCTTTTTCTAATTGAATTAATGCCATTACAGAATAATTAATTATTCCAATAAATTCAGAAACTTCTCCTTCATCTACTTTTCTTGTACTGTTTTCTTGTAGCTGTCTAATCCGTTGTGCTTTAATAAAAATTTGATCGGTTAGCGAAGGCAATCTTAAAATTCGCCAAGCACTTCCGTAATCTTTTAGTTTATTAATATATAAGGTTCGGCATTTTTCAACAACCTGATTATACTGTTTTGAAGTTTGTTGCATGTAACTTTAATTTGCGTAAATTTCGGACAAATTTAAGGAATAAAAAAACATCTTTATAATTATGAATAAAATTGCCGTTTTTTGTGGTTCTAGCTTAGGATTTAGTGACGTTTATAAAAATGACGCCGTTAAATTAGGTGTCTATTTTGCTGAAAATAAAATTAGTTTAGTATATGGTGGAGGAAAAATTGGAATGATGGGAGCAATAGCAGACACAATGTTGAGAAAAGAAGGTAACGTTATCGGAGTAATTCCTGGATTACTACGACATGAAGAAGTTGCCCATGCAAACATTTCAGAAATGATTGTTACTAAAACAATGAGTGAACGCAAGGTTACCATTAGCAAAATGGTAGATGGTTATATTGCGCTGCCCGGCGGATTTGGAACTTTAGATGAAATTTTTGAAGCTTTAACTTTAAGTCAATTAGGAATTGAACAAAAACCTATTGGTATTTTAAATACTAATGGTTTTTTTAATCCTTTAATTAAACAATTAGAGGTTATGGTTACAGAAGGATATTTAAAAGAATCTAATAAAAAAATGCTACTTATTGCCAACTCTATTGAAGATTTAATCACAAAAATGGAGACGTATAACGCTCCTAAAATAACCAAAGTAATTAATAAAGTGGTAAGTTAATGTACAGCATAAATTGTAAAGGAAAACTAGTAGATTTATCTTCTCCTAAAGTTATGGGAATTTTAAATATAACTCCGGACTCTTTTTTTGATGGAGGGAAATACGCTTCCGAAAGAGGTATAATTAACCACGTTGAAAAAATGATTTTTGAAGGCGCTACTTTTATAGATATTGGTGCTTATTCCTCGCGCCCAGGAGCAAAACCTATTTCAGAAAAAGAAGAATTAAACCGCATTTTACCTGTTGTTAAAACTCTAGTAAAAACATTTCCAGAAATAATAATTTCTATAGATACTTTTAGAAGTTCCATAGCTAAACAATGTGTTTTACACGGAGCTAGTATTATAAATGATATTTCGGCAGGCACATTAGATAAAAATATGTTTAAAACCATTGCTGAATTACAAGTGCCATATATTATTATGCATATGCAAGGAAACCCAGAAAATATGCAAACAGATCCTAATTATAATAATATTGTACAAGATTTGCTTTTTTATTTTTCTGATAAAATTGCCCAACTTAGAAAACTAGGCGTTAATGATATTATAACCGATGTTGGTTTTGGTTTTGGAAAAACTGTGGCACATAACTATCAACTTTTGCATCATTTAAACATGTTTCAAAATTTAAATGTTCCTACTTTAGTTGGAATTTCTCGTAAATCTATGCTATACAAACCATTGCAAATTAATCCTGAAACAGCACTTAACGCAACATCTTCCGCAAATACTATAGCACTTCTACATGGCGCAAATATTTTACGAGTACACGATGTAAAAGAAGCAATAGAATGTATTAAAATTGTAGATTTACTAAAAAATAATTCATGAAAAAAATAATAATTTTATTAGCAGTAGTCAGTTTATTTAGCTGTCAAAAAAAAGAAATAAAAATACCTACGCTGCCAAATAAAGGTTTTGAAGAAATAATTTATAACCACTCTGAAGTATGGATGTTTTTCACATTAAAAGACAAAGATACTATTGCAGATGTTAATCGAAAAAATACTATTGCCACTACACATTGGATTTACAATATAGACAAACGGTTACCTTTAAAAACTATTATTTCTTCCATAAAAAAACTGCAATATAAACATGCAAACTCAGTACATTCAAAAAAAGGAATGCATGATTATTTCAGTTATTCAGATACTATTACCAAAAAGTTATCTTTTATACCTTTTGATTCTATTTCTTTTAAAACAGATAGCTTATTATCAAAATACGTAATAAAAAGAAGTCCCAAAAAATATATTAATTTCAACAATATCAATATAACTTTTAATAAAAATTATGCACTTCTGAACGATGCTAAAATTAATTATCCCGAATTTAAAAAAACAATAATCGATTTTATAAATTTCTCTTCAGAAAATAAAACAACATTGCTGCATTTAAATTTTAATGAAGATTTATTATATCAAGATTTTTTAAATTATTTAACTTTAATAAACAACCTTAAAACTAAAAAAATTAAGGTCGATAAAGAACTATTTGTGTTTGATAAAAATAAAGTTCCAAATTGCAATTGTAATTAGCTATTTATTATCATAACTTTTTTCTATTTTTACAAAAACAAGCTCCATGTTAGATTTTTTAGATTTTTCTATCCTCAATATTTTAGATATAGTACTGGTAGCAATTTTACTATATTATATATACAAATTATTGAAAGGTACCGTAGCAATAAATATTTTTATAGGTATTGCCTTGGTAGTATTAATTTGGAAAATTACACAAGCACTACAAATGGAAATGTTAAGTGGTTTGTTAGGAACATTAATAAGTGTAGGAGCAATTGCCATTTTAATAGTTTTTCAACCTGAAGTTCGGAAATTTTTATTAATGTTAGGCTCCACTAATTTTACACAAAGACGAAATTTTTTAAAACAGTTAAAATTTTTACAAAGTGAAATTGTAAACACTACGGATATTGAAGCTATTATTTTAGCTTGTGAAAGTTTAGCGGATAAAAAAATGGGCGCTATTATTGTATTGGAAAGAAATCAAAACTTAGATTTTATAAAATCTACTGGCGACAGTATGAACGCCGAAGTTAACAAACCAATTTTAGATAGTATATTTTACAAAAACAGTCCGCTTCATGATGGTGCAGTAATTATTAAAGAAAATTTTATAACTGCAGCAAGAGTTGTTTTACCATTATCACAAAAACAACTTCCAAATCATTTTGGTTTACGTCATAGAGCTGCGGTTGGTGTTACTGAAAAAACAGATGCACTTTGTTTAGTAGTTTCTGAAGAAACCAGTAAAATATCTTATTTTAAAGATGGTGAATTTGTTCTATTTAAATCTAATAAGGAACTTATTGAAAACATTAGATACGATTTAAATTAAGCAACATTATTAGAAAACTGCATATTATATAATGTTTTATAATACCCATTTGCACGAAGCAATTGTGAATGAGATCCTTGCTCTACAATTTTTCCATTATCCATAACAATAATTCTATCGGCTTTTTTAACCGTAGTTAATCTATGTGCTATAATTATAGAAGTTTGATATTGCGTAATTTTATCTAAAGCTTTTTGAATTAATTTTTCGGAATACGAATCAATAGATGAGGTAGCTTCATCTAAAATTAATATGCTTGGTTTGCTAACATAAGCTCTTAAAAAAGCAATTAACTGTCGTTGTCCTGAAGACAACATTACTCCCCTTTCTTTTACATTATAATTGTAATTATTTGGCAAACTCATTATAAAATCGTGAATTCCAATTTCTTTGGCAGCTCTTTGTACTTCCTCTAAGGTAATAGCTTTATTATTTAAAACAATATTGTTATAAATAGAGTCAGAAAACAAAAACACATCTTGTAATACAATCGCAATTTGATTTCTTAAAGATTCTAATTCATAGCTTTTAATATTGTTTTTATCAATACTAATTTCGCCTGAATTTATTTCATAAAACCGATTAACTAAATTAATAATAGTTGATTTTCCAGCTCCGGTAGCGCCAACAATAGCAACTGTTTCACCTGCATTTACATTAAAAGAAATTCCTTTAAGCACCTCTTCTCCTTTTATGTAACTAAAATAAATATTTTTAAAATGAATATCTCCTTTAAACTCGCTTGCTTTAATAGTTCCTGCATTATTAATTTGACTTTCTGTATCAAAAATTTCAAAAACTCTATCTCCAGCAACCATTCCCATTTGTAAGGTATTGAATTTATCGGCAATTTGTCTAAGTGGTCTAAATAACATCTGCGACATCATAATAAAAGCTATTATTTCTCCAACATTAGTAGTGCCAGAACCAACAATATCTAAACCTCCGTACCAAACCATTAAACCAACCGCTATAGAAGATAAAATTTCAGCAATTGGAAAAAAAATAGAATAATACCAAACGGTTTTAATATGTGCCTTTTTATGGTTTTCATTAATTTTTACAAAATTTTCATATTCCAATTTTTCACGATTAAACAATTGTACAATTTTCATTCCGGTAACTCTTTCTTGTACAAATCCGTTTAAGTTTGCCACTTGTTTTCGCACTTCTTGAAAAGCACTTTTTATGGCTATTTGAAATATTTTAGTTGCATAAATTAAAATTGGTAAAATAATGAATGCAATTAAAGCTAATTTCCAGTTCATCCATAGCATTACCACGGCAACTACAATCATTTTTAGTAAATCACTAATTATCATAAACAACCCTTGGCCAAAAAACTGTGCTATAGTTTCGGTATCTGAAACTAAACGTGTTACTAATTTCCCAACAGAAGAATTATCAAAATAGGTCATTTTAAACTTTAGCATATGCTTTTGAAGTTGCACTCGAATGTCTTTAATAATATGCTGCCCAAACCAATTTACTTTATAAATAAAAATAAATTGTAAAATAACTTCGGCAATTAAAAACACCATCATTAATAATGAAAAATTAAGTAAACCTACTTTATCTTCATTTTTAAAATAAACATGAACAATTCTTTGCAATAAAATTGGTCGAGCCACTGAAACTAGCGATAACAAAATAGCAGAAACAATACCAGTAATAAATTCAAGACGATACTTACTCGCAAAACTCATTAAGCGTTTAAAAATTTTTACATCAAAAGCTTTTCCTGTTACTTTTTTACTCATTTAAACTATTTTTCGGATATGTAATTTTAGTTAAAAATAATCCTTTTGCCGGAACTGAAGGCCCTGCGTTACTTCTATTTTTACTCTCTATAATTTTTTTGAACTCCTTTAAAGAAGTTCTTCCTGTTCCTACATCTAACAAAGTACCAACAACAGCTCTTACCATATTTCTTAAAAAACGATCCGCAGTTATGTAAAATATTAAATTAGTATTATTTAGCTGCCACTCTGCTCTTTCAATTTTACAATTATAAGTTCTAACATCAGTATTTGAACGTGAAAAGCTTTTAAAATTTTCATAATTTAATAATAATTTAGCTGCTTTGTTCATTGCTGCTACATCTATTTTTTTATGAATTATTTGCCAAGTTGTTTCTATTTTAAAAGGGTTTCTTCCTAAAAAGATATGGTATTCATAACTTCTTGCGGTTGCATCAAACCTTGCATGTAAATCTTCCTTTGTGCTAAAAATAGCATAAACTACAATATCATTTGGCAAAATGGCATTTACTTTATAAACTAATTCATCAGTATTAATTTCATCATCAACATTAAAATGAGCATAATATTCTGTTGCATGTACGCCGGCATCTGTTCTTCCTGCTCCAACAACATCAATAGTAGATTTTAATAAGGTGCTTAATGCTTTATTAACCAGCTCTTGAATGGTAATTGCATTTGGTTGATATTGCCAACCGTGATAATTTGTTCCTTTATATGCAAGTTTTATAAAATATCTCAACTGAAATGTTATTTTTGTACAACTGCAAATATACAGCATATTTGTTAGTTGTTTTTAGTTTATAAAATGAAAAAAATTCTTCTTTTATCTGATACACATAGCCATATTGATGTGCAAATAATAAAATATGTAAAACAATGTGATGAAGTTTGGCACGCGGGTGATATTGGGTCTATTGAGGTTGTAGATACCCTTAAAAAATTAAAGCCATTACGTGCTGTTTACGGAAATATTGATAATCACATTATAAAATCAGAATACCCGTTAGATGCAAAATTTACTATGGAAGATGTAAACGTTTGGATGACACATATTGGAGGCTACCCAAATCATTATGATGCCAGAATTAGAAAAGAAATTCAACAAAATCCACCAACTTTATTTATTAGCGGACATTCCCATATTTTAAAGGTGATGTTTGATAAAAAACTGAATACTTTACATTTAAATCCAGGTGCAATTGGTAAACACGGATTTCATAAAGTTAGAACCATGCTTCGGTTTCAAATTGATAAAGCTAAAATTTCTAACTTAGAAATAATTGAATTTAAAAGACCTTAATATTCTATAGGCACCGAAATAAATATTCGTGTTCCTGCTTCGGAAGATTTAATATTTATCAGGCCATCTAAAACAAGAATTCTTGCTTCTACTTGACTAAGACCAACACCATCTTTTTCATGAATTTCATCCAAATTAAACCCAACACCATCATCAAATACAACCACTTGCAAATTACCGTTTAACTGCTCTAGTTTAACCATTCCATTTTGGGCATTACTATGCTTTAACATATTATTTACCATTTCCGTAATTACATTAAATATTTTAATTTCAAAATTCTGATTAAAACGGGTAATATTTTTTGAATTACTAGTAACATTTATGGTGGAATTAGAAGTTTTTTCACATAAATCCTGAATAGCTGCAGTTAAACCAAATTTCAATAAAATAGAAGACATTAATTTGTGTGATAAATCTCTAATTTGATTAGAAGCATCCGAAATTATCGATTGAGATTTATCAATTTCCACTGGTACATTTGAGCCCAATTGTTTTTTACTGGCATACAAGTGCAAATTAGCTGCGGATAACAAGGCACTTACATTGTCATGTAAAACTGCCGCAATTTCTTTTCGTTCTTCCAATCTACCATCTAAAGTAGCGGCTAAAATTCTTGATTGCGCATCACTTTTAATTTTTTCAATATTAGCTCTATTAACTAGTTGTTCTTGTTCTATTTGAAGTTTATAATTTTTTCTAGATAATTGATACAATTTATAAAACACATAAACCGCAATTAATAACAAAACAGATGCTATTATTAATCCTTTGGTTATCAACTCTGCCCTTAATCGCTTAGATTTTTCTACTTCGGTCTCTTTTTCCTTTTTAGCAACCTCATATTTTGATGAAATTTCGGCAATTTCTTTATACTTTAGTTCTTGCTTTAAAGAATCATCAATAACAGTATACTTATCTTGAAATTCAAAAGCTTTTTTATAATTATTTAATCCACTATAGGCATAAGCAATATTAATAAACGCAGATCTCCTAGTTTTTTTATCTAATTCATCCTTACCATTTTCAACTAACGCCAGCGCTTTTTGAAACGCTTTAAGTGCCTTATTATATTTTCCTTGCATATAATAAATGCTGCCCAAATTATTTAAAATACCAGCTTCAATTTTCTTATTACCAAGTTCTTTTTGATAATTTGCAGCAATTTTAGAATGCTCTATTGCTTTATTATAATTTTCTTTTAAATAATATATACCGGATAAATTACCATGTATTTTTGCTTTTAAATCTTCCTTTCGAGGTACTTTTTTACTTATTTCAACTGCTTTTAAATAATTTATCAAAGCACTATCTACCATAGCGTCTAATTGAAAATTTCCTCCTTTTTTGAAATAAATATATTGAAGTGTTTCAAAATCATTTTTTAATAAAGGAATTATTTTACTATAATTTAAGTTGGATTTTTTATAATTTCCATTATCACGTAAAATATCTGCAAGTATTCTATGGCTATTAACTATTGCAACAGTATCCTTATTAGCCTCAACTTCATCAATTACTTTATATAACTTTTTAATTGCTTCTTTAGTTTTTCCTTGATCAATTAAATTTTGAATAATTTTTAATTTTTTATTCTTTAAATCAATTGGAGATTGAAAAGGTTTTATTGGATTTTCTGCAGTACTAATATTACTAAAAAGCAATCCAACAAAAACTATTAATAGTATACGTTTTATAAATTTCATTATGTGTTATACGTAAAAAAGAAATTAAACAATATTGTTTTTAACCGCATAAATTGCTAAGCCTACCACATTTTTGACATTTAATTTAGAAATTAAATTTTTTCGATGTGTTTCAACTGTATTTATGCTAATATGAAGTAATTTACTAATTTCTTTTGAATTATACTGCCCCGCAATCAATTTTAAAACTTCAATTTCGCGTGGAGTTAAGGTACTAAAAAAAGCACTTTCTTTAGATCCTACACCATTATTTAAAGATTTTTTGGAAAAAGAGGCATTTAGTTTACTCTGAATATTTTTACTAAAATATTGTTCTCCATTATATACAGCATTAATAGCCTCAATAATATTTTCTGCAGCGGTATTTTTTGATAAAAACCCTAAAGTTCCAATTTTTAAAACTTCTTTTATAAGTTTAGTATCGTCATAACTAGAAAGCACAATTACTTTCTGTTTAATCTTTTTTTTAAAAAAATATTGCAGAACACCAACCCCATCAATTTTTGGCATATTAATATCTAAAATTAGAATATCTGCAGTGTTTTTATAAAACCAATTTATAACATCTTCGCCGTTTAGAGATTGCCCAACGACTTCCATGTTTTTTTCGGATGACAACACTGCATTTATACCATCAATTAATAGTTGATGATCATCTGCAATATGAACTTTTATCTTTTTCAATATTTTCCCTTTTTCAAATGTATGTATATAACTTGTTAAATCTATACCCAAAAATAGTGATTTTTTCTTATCACGGAAAACCGTTATAAAAAAACCATTTCTATTACGAAATGGTTTTTTTGCACTAAATATACTAAGATGTTAGGTTTAACGTAATCTATCAACAGATTTTACAAGCTCTTCATCCTTTTTTATAGCTTTATTAGCTAAAGAGATAACTATTATAGTTATAATTGGAATTAATAGCCCAATACCCTTCTCAGAAATTTTAATTTCTCCAGATAAGTTTTGTGAAAAATATACGAGAATACCTAATAAAATAAAATTGATCAAAATAATAATTCGCCCTATTACAAATTGCAATTTTCTATTTTTAAATAAAAAAATAGTAATAACGGCCAATAAACCCGATGCAAAAAATAAAATTGCAATACTTTTTAAAACTAAATTATTAGCTTCAAAAGCATCTAAAACAAAAAATTTATCTCCTGCAACAGTTATCCATAAATTAACTATAAAAATTAAGCCAATCGACAAAAATGCAGCAAGTAATAAATAAAGAGTTTGTATTCTTTGAATCATTTTAAAATAATTAGTGGCAAAAATACGCTTTATTTTTAAAGAAATAAAAGATTAATTATATAAATTATTTTTATATATTTGCATAACATTGTGTATTTAACAAATACAGAACTACAACTAAAACAAACTATTTACCACAAATTATTCACAAAACATCCCTAACAAAATAATTTAGGATACTTAAAAGATTTTTATAAAAATTAAAATATACTTACTATAATGTTTGAAATTTCCCAATTAAAGGAGAAAACCTTAGTTGAGTTGCAAGAAATTGCCAAAACTATTGGCGCAAAAAAATACAGTCATTTAAAAAAATTAGACTTAGTCTATTTAATATTAGACATTCAAGCTGCAGCTCCTTCTAAAGTTGTTAAAAAAAATACGACTTCTGTAGAGAACAAACCAAAAAGAAAACGAATTGTTAAAAAAGCAAAAACTTCTACAGAAAATCAGAAAAAAGAAGACAGTCAATTATCTATAAATTTAAAAACACCAAATAAAGTTGTTGAAAAAAATGTAGAGACTGCCAAACCTGAAGCACCGAAACAAGTCGCTTCTTCAACTGTAAATAAAAAACAAGAAAGTTCTGAAAAAGCAGTAATTAAAACAGAAACTATTTCCCCGAAAAAAAATGTTCCAGCTAAAAGACCTTTACCAAATAAAAGTCAAGATAGAGCTAAACAAAGTGTGAGTACTCAAAAGAATACGCATCCTAATCCTCCAAGAAAACAAAACGATAACACGCAAAAGAATCAACAACATAAAAACAAACCACAAAACCAACAAAAAGGTCAACGCATAAACAATGGAAATCGTTATCGAGATCCTGATTATGAGTTTGATGGAATTATTGAAAGTGAAGGAGTTTTAGAAATGATGCCTGATGGTTATGGTTTTTTAAGATCATCCGATTATAATTATTTATCTTCTCCTGATGATATTTATTTATCACAATCTCAAATTAAACTATTTGGTTTAAAAACAGGTGATACGGTAAAAGGAGTAGTTAGACCACCAAAGGAAGGCGAAAAATATTTCCCTTTAATTAGAGTTTCTAAAATTAATGGATTAAGTCCTAATGTAGTTAGAGATAGAGTATCCTTTGAACATTTAACGCCACTATTTCCAAAAGAAAAATTTAATTTAGCCGGTAAAAACAGCACGCTTTCTACCAGAATTATAGATTTATTTTCACCTATTGGTAAAGGGCAAAGAGGCATGATAGTTTCTCAACCTAAAACAGGTAAAACTATGTTGCTTAAAGATATTGCAAACTCTATAGCATCCAATCATCCTGAAGTTTATCAAATAATTTTATTAATTGATGAGCGTCCTGAAGAGGTTACAGATATGCAACGTAGTGTAAGAGGCGAAGTAGTTGCTTCTACTTTTGATGAACCCGCAGATAAACACGTTAGAGTAGCTAATATTGTTTTAGAAAAAGCAAAACGTTTGGTCGAATGCGGTCATGACGTAGTAATATTATTAGATTCTATTACACGTTTAGCAAGAGCTTACAATACTGTTGCACCAGCTTCTGGTAAAATATTATCTGGTGGTATTGATGCAAATGCATTACACAAACCAAAACGTTTTTTTGGAGCTGCTCGTAATATTGAAAATGGAGGTTCTTTATCTATAATTGCTACCGCTTTAACAGAAACTGGTTCAAAAATGGATGAAGTAATTTTTGAAGAATTTAAAGGAACTGGTAATATGGAACTTCAGTTAGAACGAAATATTGCTAACCGAAGAATTTACCCTGCTATTGATTTGGTTAAATCTAGCACTCGTAGAGACGATTTATTGCTTGAGCCTAAAACAGTTCAACGTTTATGGATACTTCGTAAATACTTAGCCGATATGAACCCTGTAGAAGCTATGGAATTTATTAAAGATAAAATTCAATATACAAAATCAAATGAAGAGTTTTTAATATCTATGAATAGATAAAACTTTATAATATAAACATAAAAAAAGGCGAACAAATTGTTCGCCTTTTTTTATGTTTATATTATACTCAATTTAGAAAAACTTAGCTCTATAATCTTTAATATCAGCATTATCTTGTAAAACTTGATAAAGTTGATAGCTTCTTCCTTGCAATTTTTTAGATATATTATTTCTAAACCCATTATAATTATCTAATTTAATTGGGTTTTCTCGTTTAGTAACCTCAACAACAAACAATCCTTTAGTTCCTTCAATTACAGAAGAAACTTTGTTTAAAGTTAAAGTTGACATTGCACCAGCTACTGCTGGCTCATTACCAACACCAGAAATTAATGGACTAGATAATGACACTGAATTTGCAGTACGAACTGCAGTAGTTGCATTTTTAGCAATTTCTACCAAAGTATTTCCTTTAACTTTATCCTTTAATAATGCTGCTTTTTTCTTGTTCATTAATAAAGGTCTAACCTTTGCAATAATAGAGGTATTTAGACTAATTTCATCTGCAGATGTTCTTCCTGTTAATACTACAACGGCATAACCTCTTTTATCTCCTATATTAATATCAAAACGTTTTGAGTTGCTAATTTCTCTTTCTGGCTTATAGCTCCAAGTTACTATTTGGCGTTGAGCTCCTAAACCTGGTACGTTTTCAGATAATACTTTTAAATTAACTGCAGATTGTACTTTATAACCATCAGCTTTAGCAACTTCATCTATTTTATTGCCATCCACTAATTTTGATGCAGCAGTTTCTGCTTTTTGGAAAATTAAATTTTCTGTGTCTTCTGATGGCTCAATAGAACGAGCAAAAGTTACAAGTTTAACTGCTTTATTTAATTTGGTTTGCTCATTAATTTTAATAACATGGTAACCAAAAGCAGTCTTTACAACTTTAATACTTCCTGTTTTATTTTTAAATATAAATTTAGCAAAGTCTTTATCAAAAGATGCTGAAAAAGCTTGATTTTTAGTTACCCAACCAATACTTCCACCTTTACCTTTTGTACCATCAGAATTAACTTTATCTGCTATTTCTTTAAATTTAGTATCGCTGTTTTTCACTAAATTATAAATACTATCTGCTGTTTTTTTAGCTTCTTCTGGTGTTTTAATTGAAGTTGAACGAGTAGCTCCTTTATAAGGCACAATAATATGACTTGATTTAACAGAGTCTGGTATTTGTATAACTTCTACCAATTTAGAAATTTTATATAAACCATTTTCTTTATATGGTCCAAAAACATCTCCAACTTTTCCACTAAAAACAGCATCGGAAACTTCTTTTGAAACTTGATTTTGATATTTATAAGAATTATCTACTAATACATCCGATTTATTTTCCACTAAAAAGTCTTCATATTTAGTAGCATTTTTTAAACCATTTATTTTTATAATAGATTTTGCTGCATTACTATATTCTTCTTTATCATTAATATAAGATGCAACTTCTGCTTTTACAGCTTCTTCATCTGCTACAGAAGGAACAATATCAAATTTTAGATATTGAATAGAACGTGTTGCTTCAGGCTTGAAGGTATTTGGATTTTCTTTAACATAGTTCAAAATTTCTTTTTTTGTAACCGTTACCAAGCTGTCTGCAATATTGCTGTATGGCATAAATACATAGTTACCACTTAAACTTTGATTACTAAACACATAATCTCTTTCTGCTTCTTTTAATGAAGCTCCTAAACCTGCACCTACTAAAGTAGTATAAGCTTGACGCTCTAAATTTTGTTTTATTTGTTTTTCGGTATTTAACCAATTTGCCCAACCTTGTGTATTTCCCGCTTTAGCATCATCTTCTAAAGTTGCAACATATTCTTTTAATTTATCTTCATCAAAAAGGCCAGCCTTATTTTTAAATAATGGAGATTTTTGAATTTCAGGCATAGCTACCATTGCATCCCAAATATCTTTTTCTCCAACTACTATACCTGCTTCTTCAAGTTGATTTTGAAAAATTTTCTCACTTACAGTAGAATTCCAAACTGCATTTACAGCTTGCATTTGAGAAACTCTTGATCCGTATCTAGATCTATAATTTTCAACTTGACTTGCAAAATCCTCTCTTCCAATAACTTCTCCGTTAACTTCACCAACTTCATTGGTTTTACTTGCGCTAAAAAAACGTTGAATAGAACTTGGGTTTAATACAAATGCGAAAAGTGCTAATCCTACAATTAGGATTAAAAACATAGAGCGATCTCTAATTTTTGATAATATTGCCATTATTGTTTTCTTTTATTACAGTGTGCGAAAATACAATTAAGTATTTAATTATAAAAGTGAAATACCTATATTTAATAGGTTTAAGTAATTATTTTTTATTTTGAATACTATTTAAACCTCTTTATCTAAAACTTTAACATAAACCTCCTTTATTTTAGAAGAATCAACTTTTATCATTTTAAAATAAAGATTATTGATTTCAATAATTTCGTCTTGTTTAGGAATGTCTTCATGATAATATACAATATAGCCTCCTAAGGTTTCATACGCTTCATTCTCTGGAATATTTAAAGCATAAGTTTCATTTAAATAATCTACTTCTAATCGTCCAGAAAACTCGAATTCGCGACCATTAATTTGATTTTCTAATAACTCAACCGTATCATGTTCGTCAATAATTTCGCCAAATAATTCCTCCACAATATCCTCAACAGTTATAATACCCGAAGTTCCACCAAACTCATCTAAAACAACTGCAATACTTTTTTTCTTTTTAGTTAAAATATTAAGTAAATTATTAATTAACATGCTCTCCGGAATAAATTCAATAGGTAAAATAATACTTTTTAAAGTTTTAGGTTTTCTAAACAATTCAAAGGCATGAACATATCCTAAAATATTATCTAATGAGTTTCTATAAACAATAACTTTAGAATAACCTGTGTCAATAAACAAATTTTTAATATTGTTAATAGTTTCTGTTATATCTACCGCTACAATTTCAGTACGCGGAATCATAATTTCACGAGATTTAACATTATCAAAATCTAAGGCATTTTGAAAAATTTGAATTTCAGAATCCACTTCGTCATTAGCATTTTTATTTTCTAACTGCTCGGTTATATAATTTCCTAACTCCTCTTTACTAAATTCTGTTTGAAAATTATCTTTTGATGTGTGAAAAAATATTTTTAATATAAAATCGGAAATAGTGGTAATAAAATCGGATATAAAATGAAAAAATATATAGAATACATAGGTTAGTGGAGCAAAAAAACGCAACGTTTCATTTGCGTATATTCTAAAAATAGCCTTTGGTAAAAACTCAGCAAAAACTAAAATAATTAAAGTAGAAATTATGGTTTGAATTAATAAAATAGAAAAACCATTTACCAGGTTTTCTGGTAAAAAACCAACTATAAATTTTCCCATAAAAAAACTATAAACAACTAATGCTATATTATTACCAACCAACATAGTAGTAATAAATTTTGTAGAATTTGCTGTTATTTTCGATAAAATTTTAGCAATAAGTCCTCCTTTTTTCTTTTCTAATTCAACTTGAAATTTATTAGAAGAAATAAAAGCAATTTCCATTCCTGAAAAAAATGCAGAAAGTAGCATTGAAATTAATATAATAGCAATTTCTGTTTCCATTTAGTGTCTGTTTTCATTTTCAAACTTTTTTCTAAAATGTCTTCTAAAGAAAAACATACCTATAGCTAAAATTGAAAATACTACAAAAAAATATACCTTATCATTCCCAATATTTAAAAATATTTCCACAATAAAAACAATGGCAATTAATAGGTATCCATATTCAAAAAATTTCCAAATTTTACTCATAATTTAATCTTTTATAGTTAGTACTCCTGTTTGATTTTTTACCCACCAATGTTTTAAATCTTCAGTTGCCTCAAAGCCAACTCCATAAATGGTATCAGTTAAAGTATAAAATGCAAATTTATTTTCGGTGAAAAAATAGTGTGTTTTTTGATCCCAATAAATTTGATTGGTTTCTAATCGATTTTTTTGAGCATAATTATATACCGAAACGTTATGTTTAATTTCAGAGACTTCTGTTTTAGCAAAACTTTTTGCATAATCTCCTTTAATTTTTATAGAATCGCCATCTTTATTAATAGTAGTTATTATTATTCCTTCAGGAAAAACTGAATAAGGATGTTTAGTTCTATTACTAAAATCAAGCATAAGTTTAGCTTTCATTTTTATATCAACCCTACCTGAATCTGTATGTTTTAAGTTAATATTATACGCCTCACCAATAGGCAAGTTTTTATCAGCTAAAAAATCACGCACTTCTTTAACATTATTTGTACATGAAAAAAACATTGCTAATAAAAGAATAAAAGCAATGTTTTTAATATTATTTTTAATTGATTTTGTCATACAACAAATATATCAATTATAACTATGTAAAACTATTTGTTAGGTACTCTAACTGTTTCTTGAATCCAACAACCTATTCTATGCGTTGAACCGGGTTTTACACCTGCAACAAATAAATCTTTTTTAGTAGGTAAATTTTTAGAGTAAGCCCTAATATATTTGTTAGCTTTTGATCCAATACTTGGGTCAACAGACTTTGCTTTTCTTGCCATATTAAGGGCTGCTACATAAACCATTCTTTTAGAAACAACATCTGTTCCACAAGCATTTGCACTTGATGCATATAAACCTGATATTAACAAATAAGCATTACCCATGGTTGGAGCATATTTTAAAGCTTTATAACAATTACTTCTTGCTTCGCCTTTTCTTCCTTTTTTACTTAATATTTGAGCAACTCTTAACAAATCTTGTGCTTTTTTATAAGGATCTGTTTCTTGATCTATAGCTTGTTTAAAGTAATCCATAGCTTTTGTCGATTGTCCTTTTTTCATAAGAATACCTGCATAAAAAACAGATGCCTGTGGTGAAGGATCAGCAGCTACAAATTGCTCAACTAATGTATCATAAAAAGGATCATCTGTACATTCTTTTGAGTACATACGTGAAACCGCTCTTTTTAACCAAACTTTATCATTTTTCTTTTCTTCAAAATATTTTTTATTTAAAGGAATTAAATTTTCACAAGTAGATATTGATGCTAATTTTGCATCTAAACCACCTTCAACTTGTGCTAGCACAGTTAAAATTTGTTGATAGATTTTTTTATGTCTTATATCCTTAGAATTTAATTGAGTAGAATCTTTTGCGTTAATTGCATTAATTTTTTTAGAATATTCTGAAAACTTTTTATCAACACCTTCTGCAACTTGATCATAAGTATCAAACACTAATTGTGGATTAGTATCTTTATTTTTACTTAAAACAATATCAAAATATCGATACATATTTTTTCCAGATAATGCTGTTGGATCTTCTTTAAAAGCTTTTTCTAACCAACTATAAACTTCAGTATCTGAATTACCTTGACTTGCTTTAAATGTTGCAATATCATTATAAACTCTTGCTTTATTTTTTGTTGGATAGTATTTTAACCTTTGATTAAAAACTCGCATTACTAAATCTGCTGCAGTTTTTTTGTCTGCCTCATTAGCATTTTTTAATTTATATTCAGCTATTTTAATACCATATTTGTAAATATTAATAGATAAACTAGGGCAGTTATCCATACACCACATCCAATTATCAAAGGCTGCATCGTATTTTTTAGCTTTATAATCTCCTTTAAATAGATTGTATTTAATACTACAATCTTGATTAGCTTGTGCAAATACCATTGGACTCGCAATCAATAAAAATAATACTAACACTAAAGTTTTTTTCATTTTTTCCATCATCTATTAATTTTGCTTAATAATTAAAATATTTTTCGTTTTTTAAACCATTTATCATTTAAGGATAAACTCGCCCTAAATTTAAAATAATTTTCTTGAACTAATCCATTGGCGGTTTTACCTTTTTTACCAACTTCAAATCCAAGGTTTAAATTAGATAAATGTTTATTCATTGGTAAGCCTACTCCAAAAGATATGCCAAAGTCATTTATTGGCTTATAATCTGTTCCATTTCCTAAAGCATCTACCATTAATCCTGTGTTTTCAAATCTAATACCAGCCCTATAAGTAACTCTTTGCCAATAATTGGTGATAGAATTAAATTTTGGAATATAAAATCCACCAATTGCTATTTTACTATAATTATCATATGCTATTCTTGTATAGTTGCTCAAAACATCTCCTTCAATATTTATGGCGTTTTGAAAACTATAGTCTAAACCGGCATACCATTTACCTACTTTACCAAATCCAACACCTAAATTAGTTTTAAATGGAGATTTGATTGTTCCTTTACTTTGCACATTTAACACCGTGTCTCTAGGAGACTCTACACCTCCACCATATAATAAGGAATAGAAATATTCATCACCTTTTGTGTCTATATTACTTTCTAATTCAAAATTTGCACCTAAATGCATATTCACTTTTTCAGATAATTTTTTGTCATAAATCATTCCAACAGAAAATGAATATCCTTTTATATTAGAAACTGTTTGGTATTTTGTTGATAGAGCTACATCTTTTTTTTGATTTATAACACTATTATCTATATTACCAAACACGTAACTACCTTGCAAACCTACACTAAATCCTTTTAGCGGTTTGTAACCAAAGTTAATAAAAGCTTTGTTTGTGCCACCATTACCATTATAGTAAAAGGCTTCTGCAATATTACCATCAGTATCATTTGTACTTGTTGTTAATGAATAACCTACAGAAGAGTTAGGCAGTAACCCAAAAACAAAACCTGCTTTTTCACTTAAAGGAAAACCAACAGCCAAGTATGATAAATAGGTATAAGAACCTTTTTGACTATTAACAGCATCTTTTGCATTAATATTTACATTTTCTATAGCTATAGAATAATTAGTAGATTTTATGGATGCAATTGCAGCTGGATTTAAAAAATTTAAATGGTAACTGTCATGAAAAGAAACTCCTACACCTCCCATACTTAATTGTTCTACTGTAGTTTGATTATTTTTTTCTCCAATTCCAAAAAAAGAATATGCTGAAGCATTGTTAACTTGGGCGAAACTTACTACGGAAATAAATAGTGTACAAACTACTATTATTTTTCTTCTCATTTATTACAAATTATAGGTCAAAATTTTGTTTAATCCTTCTAATAAAAAATTAGGATTGGCAAATATGCCATTTTTTAATCTATTATTCAAGAAATTAAGGTCTCCACCTGTTAAAACTATTGTTAAATCTTTATTTTTTTTTCTATACTTATCAATAAAACTATCAATTTCATTTATAACTCCAGTAACCACACCAATATGAATACTTGAATTTGTATCAATTCCAATAAGTTCCCTTTCATATTTAGGACTTAATAATGGTAAATTTTCAGTAAATTGATTTAGTGATTTATACCGCATCGTTATTCCTGGTGATATTGCTCCTCCATAATAACTACCCATTTTATCTAAAAAATCATAAGTAATACAAGTGCCCGCATCTACCACCAACACATTTTTACTTGGGTATTTATTAGCTGCCGCTGCTGCAAGTGCCATTCTATCCACTCCTAGCGTTTTTGGAGAGCTATATTTATTTTTAAAAGGTATTTTAGCATTCGAATTTAAAATAAATAGGCTTATTTTTTCTTTAATCTGGGAGATTTGATTTTTTTTCAAAATGCTTACAGATGAAATTATAGCATTTGTACATTTAAATTTATCTATACTTTCATTAACTTTATCCACTAATTTTTCATAGCTAAATATTTCAGAATGAATTAATTCACTCCCTTTAAAAACAGCACTTTTTACTCTTGTATTTCCAACATCAATAATTAAGTTCATTTTATTTTTTTAGTATGTTTCAAAAATACAACAGATTTTTTAAAAATTGTTTTGTCAGGAATAAAAAATACATTTATATTTGCATCCGCTAAGGCAATGGTACCTTAGCTCAGTTGGTAGAGCAAAGGA
>DGOU01000095.1:3756-3916 GCA_002390165.1 Lutibacter sp. UBA4458 | reverse complement strand
TTTTTTTTTACAAAAAATGACAAAAAATATAGCAACATTAGATCCAAAAAAAAATATTTTAATAAAAGGGGCAAAACTTCATAATTTAAAAAATATTGATGTTGCAATTCCTCGAAATAAGTTAGTAGTAATTACGGGATTATCTGGCTCAGGAAAATCA
>DGOU01000095.1:2452-3645 GCA_002390165.1 Lutibacter sp. UBA4458 | reverse complement strand
ACAAATCCAAGGTCAACCGTTGGTACTTCTACAGAAATATATGACTATTTAAAGTTACTTTTTGCTAGAATTGGAACTACCTACTCTCCTATTTCTGGTAAAAAAGTTAAAAAACATTCTGTTGCCGATGTTATTAATTTTGTAAAAACACTAGAAGAAAACTCTAAACTTTTATTACTTGCACCTGTGCATATACCAAGTAAAAGAAGTGTTAGCCAATCGCTTAAAATATTAGCACAGCAAGGTTATGCAAGAATTAAATATAAAAATGAAATTCTTAGAATTGATGAAATAAATACTACTATTAATAACGACTTTTATTTAGTAATTGACCGAATTGTAGTTAAAACCGACGAGGATTTTTATAATAGACTTGGTGATGCTGTTCAAATTGCTTTTTTTGAAGGTAAAGGAGAATGTATTATTGAAGATATTTCAGATAATAAACAAACGTTGTTTAACAATAAGTTTGAATTAGATGGATTGCAATTTTTAGAACCTAATGTTCATTTATTCAGTTTCAATAATCCTTATGGAGCTTGCAAAAAATGTGAAGGTTATGGAAGTATTATTGGAATTGATGATGAATTAGTTATCCCAAATACTGCTCTTTCTATTTTTGAAGATGCAATTTTACCTTGGAAATCAGATTCCTTTAAAAAATATAAATCCGATTTAATTAATGCTGCCTATAAATTTGATATTCCTATTCACAAACCTTGGTTTCAACTAACAGAAACGCAAAAACAATTGGTTTGGGAGGGAAATAAATCTTTTAAAGGAATTAACCACTTTTTTAATCATTTAGAACAAAAAAGCTATAAAATACAATATCGCGTAATGCTTTCTCGATATCGTGGAAAAACCAAATGTCCGGATTGTAATGGTAAACGATTAAGAAAGGAAGCTAATTATGTAAAAATTAACAACAAAAATATTAGCGATTTAGTTGATTTACCTTTAGATGAATTAACGGAGTTTTTTAAAAATATTCAATTATCTGATTTCCAAAAAGAAATAGCAAAACGTTTATTAGTAGAAATAAATAATAGATTAGCTTTTTTAAACAATGTTGGATTAAGCTATTTAACGCTAAACCGAACCTCTAACACACTCTCAGGAGGTGAAAGTCAACGAATTAACTTAGCAACTTCCTTAGGTAGTAGTTTGGTAGGCTCTATGTATATTTTAGA
>DGOU01000095.1:1647-2374 GCA_002390165.1 Lutibacter sp. UBA4458 | reverse complement strand
GCCGATGTTATTATTGATATTGGTCCTGAAGCTGGTACGCATGGTGGCAATATTGTAGCCGAAGGAAGTTTTAATACTATTTTAAAATCGAATTCATTAACCGCTCAATATTTAAATGGGACTTTAAATATTGAAGTTCCTAAAAAAAGAAGAACCTCCAATAATTTTATAACAGTTGTTGGAGCTAGAGAAAATAATTTAAAAAATATTGAAGTAACTTTTCCTTTAAATGGATTAACTGTGGTTACAGGAGTTTCTGGAAGTGGAAAAAGCACTTTAGTAAAAAACATATTATATCCTGCAATTCAAAAATCTATTGGAGGTTATGGCGAAAAGGTTGGACAATTTACCAAATTAGAAGGTAATTTTAAATCTATTGAAGTAATTGAGTTTATAAATCAAAATCCTATTGGACGCTCCAGTAGATCTAATGCGGTTACCTATTTAAAGGTATATGATGATATTCGTAATTTATTTACCCAAGAAAAATTATCTAAAATAAGAAATTACCAACCAAAACATTTTTCATTTAATGTAGAAGGTGGAAGGTGCGAAGTTTGTAAAGGTGAAGGCGTAGTTACTATTGAAATGCAATTTATGGCAGATGTGCATTTGGAATGTGAAGCCTGTAAAGGAAAGCGTTTTAAAAAAGAAATTTTGGAAGTGAAATTTCAAGATAAAAATATTAGCGATATCTTAAATGCTACGGTAGATGATGCTATAGATT
>DGOU01000095.1:0-1584 GCA_002390165.1 Lutibacter sp. UBA4458 | reverse complement strand
CTTTCAGGTGGTGAAGCCCAACGACTTAAATTAGCATCATTTTTAGTAAAAGGAAACCGACAAAGTAAATCCTTATTTATTTTTGATGAACCAACAACTGGTTTACATTTTCATGATATAAATAAATTAATAAAATCATTTAACGCTCTTATAAATAATGGGCATTCAATTATTGTTGTAGAGCATAATATTGAGCTAATTAAATGTGCCGATTATATAATAGATTTAGGTAAAGAAGGTGGCAAAAAAGGAGGAAATTTAATATTTGAAGGCACACCAGAAAATCTAGTTAATTGTAAAGAATCGTACACAGCTAATTATTTAGCCGAAAAATTACATTGATTTTTAAAATTATAATTCAANNGTTGAGTTTTTTTCTGATGCAATATTTGCAAGTGTTTGATATAGTCTTAGTTTTATTGCTGATGGCGATTTATCAATAATTTTTCCGGCTTCTAATAATGCTGCTGCCGCTTGCTCTTCTGCCTTAGCTAAAATAACGCGTGCTCTTCTAGATCGTTCTGCTTCTGCTTGATTTGCCATCATTCGTTTCATGTTTTCTGGCAATTGAATATCTTTTATTTTTACATCTATAATTTCAATTCCCCATTCATTAGTTTCTAAATCCACTATGGTTTTAATATTTTTACCCATTTCTTCACGTTTAGATAAAATAATATCTAATTCCACCTTTCCACAAACATCTCTAAGTGCTGCTTGTGCAAGTTGGGTAATGGCAAAGGTATATTCCTCAACCTCTAAAATTGCTTTTTCTGGGTTATTGATTTTAAAAAACACAACCCCATCAATACTACAAGGAACATTATCGGATGTCATCACTTCTTGAGACACTATATTTATGGTAATTACTCTGACATCTACAATTTGAATAGTTTCAACAAAAGGTATAATCCACCTAAATCCAGGCTCTAAAACAGATACATATTTTCCAAATCGAAATTTCAAACCTCTTTTGTATTCATAAATAATTCGAATACCAGCAAACAAAAAAAGAATAAATAGTACCAAAAACAACATTGTAAAGTTCATTTTTAAGGATTTTTATTTTTATTGGGATTATATTAATAAAAGACCTAGAATCTTATTTTTATAAAATTACTAGTAATATTAAGCAAAGGATTAGTTATAATTAGCCTTACTTTATGTTTCAATCTAAAGTTACAATAAAAGTAAATAATAACAAAATTATTAAACAGTTGATTTAAAAAGACTTAACTCTATAAATAATAAAAGCTTCTCAAAGAACGAGAAGCTTTTATTTGGGTGAAAGACCGGTTTCGAACCGGCGACCTCCGGAACCACAATCCGGCGCTCTAACCAGCTGAGCTACAATCACCATTTATTTGGAGTGCAAATGTAAAACATTTGTTTTTTTTTACAAACCTTTTTTTAAATTAAATTATCAAAAGATTTTACAGCCACATAACGCTCTGTTGTAAAGCCTTCTGCATAATCCGTGCCAATTAATCTTCCTAAATCTTTTGCTCTATAAGTTATACTATCCAAAAAGTTTTTACTAGTAATAGGTGAAATAGCTTCCTTACTATCCGGATTATAAAATTG
>DGOU01000072.1:2492-2714 GCA_002390165.1 Lutibacter sp. UBA4458 | reverse complement strand
GATAAACCTTCCCACAGAATTTCATCATTTTTATTTCCTAAAGTAATATTCCAGTTCTTAAATTGAAAAGTTCCGTAAAGCTCATTAATTATAGGTTTTTTAGAAGGAGTTATAAATCCAGTTAAAGAGGCTTTATATTCAAATTTAAAGCTATTATTTTTTGCTAAGATTTCACTAAAAATAGAAGTGTTTATAGATGCAAAATCAGTATTTGGTACTGTT
>DGOU01000072.1:2012-2393 GCA_002390165.1 Lutibacter sp. UBA4458 | reverse complement strand
AATAGAGGAAATTGGTAATATGTTTTTTTCATTCCATGGAATTTTTTACAAATGTACTTAATTATTAAGAAGTATTTTGTTAAGATAATATGGACTTTCGATAGAAGATATTAGAACATAAAAGATTAAAAATAGTTTCAAGCTTTTTTTATTTAAACAACTTACTAGGTAGTATCAAATTACCCTTTAAACTTTAGCCTTTTATTACTCTTCTTCATTAAAAAAAACTTTGTAAAACTTCATTTTTTTCTCTTCATCGTATCCTTTTTCCAAGTATTCAATAGAAGCATCTGGAGCATCAACGTCTAGTTTAATTTGAATATTAGTATCTAATTTAATTTCGGTTTTAATTTTTTGTTTTTGCTTTTTTAAAACTATATC
>DGOU01000072.1:0-1887 GCA_002390165.1 Lutibacter sp. UBA4458 | reverse complement strand
GTTTTTGCTAAAAATTTACTTTTTTCTTGTGCACCAAAATCTTCTTTTAATATTTCTTCAGAAAATTCCTTACACATTTCTATATAATTCTGTGTATGCTGATTGCTATCATCGGCATATTTTAAATTTAGAAAGTTTTTAATCCAATACTGTGCGTCATAATTATTTGTATCTACACTCAAAATAATTTTTCCATCGGCATCTGTAGTGTTAATAATTAAGCAACCTTTATCCAACTTTTTGGTGCTAATTCCTTTTTGAACCACAACATCCAAACTATTATTATCCATAAAAGTTTGAAAAAATTCTAACTTATTTTCAATTTTAAAAACACCTATAGCATTGGTTAATACATCGTTATATTCCACATCTTCAAAAATAGCAATTAGTACATCTCCTGTTTTTATTTGTGCCGAATTAGATTGCTCATATAAATGATTAACTATATGTTTTGAAATTTCTATAAAAGAATTTTCATCTTTAAAAATTTCTGTAGTATAGCTATTAATCTCGTTTAAATCGATACTTGCGTGATGGTTAAACCGATAACTTTGGGCTAAATTCACAAAAGGTTTCAGTAAAAAAGGCACCATTAACTCGTAACTTTCTTGGTCAAAAGTTAATTCGTTTTCTGAAAACACATTGGAGGCCGAATTAAATTTATTTCCAACTTTATGAATTATAAATTTGGTAATAGTTGCCCGATTTCTTTTAATCATGGTTCAAATTTTAGTTCGAGCAAAAGTATCATTTTACATATAAAATAAGCAAAATTAAAGCGTTAATTTTAATTGATCAGGTAATAATTTAAAAGTTTTTCGGTGATATTTGCAAGCTCCTATAGCGGCAATTACTTTTCTATGATGTTTTGTTGGGTAGCCTTTATTTTTATTCCATTGATATTCTGGAAATTCTTGATGAATTTTACACATAAATTCATCGCGATAGGTTTTTGCTAAAATTGATGCAGCTGCAATGCTATTATATTTGGCATCACCTTTTATAATGGTAGTATGCGGAATATTTTTGTAGGTATTAAATTTATTTCCATCTACAATAATGTGTTCAGGTGTAATTGTTAATTTATCTAAAGATTGATGCATTGCTAAAATAGAAGCTTGTAAAATATTTATTTCATCAATTTTATTTTCATATACAAAGGCAACTGAAAATGCAAGCGCATTTTTTTCAATAAAAGGTTTTAATTCCAGTCTTTTTTTTTCGGTTAATTGTTTAGAATCATTTAAAAATGGATGCTTAAAATTTGATGGTAAAATTACTGCAGCTGCCACAACAGGGCCAGCCAAACATCCTCTTCCTGCTTCATCTGTTCCTGCTTCTACACAATTTTTTAAATAGTATTTTTTAAGTGCCATGTTTCAAATTTAGAAAACAAATTTAATTTAATAACTTAATCTATAATTTATTTAAATTATCATTTTAAAAAGATAAATTTTTTTTACGGTAACAGCAAAATATACTATGGTTCAATTCGTTCAAATATTTTACCTTTGCGACTTAAACCAATATATGAAAAAATTAATTTTAGCTTTATTTTTTGGAGTTTTTACTTTTACAACTTTACATGCACAATTTGTAAAACCAAGAAGAGATAATGGTTTGTTTTCAAAGGATAGCACTTCCTTTAACAAAGAAGTTAAAATTAAATTAAGTGGTAAAACCAATTATAAAGATTATAAAATCATATCAATTAATAACGATACTACTATAATTGACACCACCTTAACCATTAAAAAGGATTATAAATTTAATTTTCGAAGAAAAGATAATTTTGAGTTGTTGCCTTTTCATAATCAAGGGGAAACTTTTAGCACCTTAGCCTATTCTTTTGAAAATGAAAATAGTTTTCCTGATGTTGGATTTTCA
>DGOU01000222.1 GCA_002390165.1 Lutibacter sp. UBA4458 | reverse complement strand
GACAAAGTAATGCTCTGCAATTAATATATTATCTTCTTTATATATAAAATGATTCGTACTTAATTTTTTATGATAGGGAATTATTAAAGCATTAACGGTGCTTTTCTCTTCTTTTCTTAAAAAGTAGTCATAAGCCACTTGCTTATAGTTCAAATCTCGAACAGCATGATAATATTTAGAATCTAGGATATAAATGCTAGCCTCATCTTCATAATAATGATCAACTTCAATCTGGCGGTTTCCTATATAAAACTTTTGCTTCTCAAAATTAAAAGCGTTACAGTTGTTTTGTATTTTATATTCTTCATTATTTATTAATAAGAGATTTCTGTTAATATATTCTTCTACCATAGTCTCCCAAATGCTACTGAAATAGTGATTTTTATATTTAAATTCATTAGGATTTCCAAGCATTTCAAAGAAAGTAATTAAATCATTTAAGAGTCTTTTGTTAATGTCTTTAAAAATTTTCTCTTTAAAAGACTTTAACTTAGCTAAAACAAACTTTTTATTTAAAAATAATTCTCTATTATAATCAATTTCCAAGTGCGTTTGATTAGGAAGAATAAAAGATAATAAAGAGAAAGTTTCATTAATAGCAAACGCCATACATTCACTTATAAAAACATTTTCAGTTTTTTTCTCTTTAATTGCAAAAGGTAAGTAAATTAAATTTCCATTAGAGATTACTTTGTAACTTTTTGATAATGTATTTTTCCAGTCAATCTTTCCTGAATACCCTTGCTTTTCTATAATTCTCTCTTCACGATATAAACCAAATTTCTTGTAATATGACAGGATATTTTGGAAAGCTGAAAGGGGATAGGAATCTTGTGAAGTCTCTCTATTTTCATCATTTAAGTAACTTTCTTTTGTTATATTTATGTACTTCAAAAGTATTTCAAAAAGTAACTTAGGCTCTTTCTCTTTATTTGATAGCAACTCCTCTAAATCTTCAAAGAAATGTTTTGGCCAAGAGATTAGAATATCGTTGCCTCGAATTACTAGTCCTGTAAAGTTACAATTAGAGCCGTCTCTTCCAGTTAGGTCCTTATCCGATAACTGAAACTTTTCTCTAATTAGTTCACTGACATTTAATCCTTCCTGTATATGATATAAATTCTTGTTACTCATTTGCTTGCTCAACTTTAAATTTTGAAATTTTAATTAGGGAAATATTGCTCATAACTCCTATCTTAACCACAAACCTCTCTGTTATTATCATCTTCCAATTATTATATTTAAAATTTTTAATGTAAATAATCAATAGTTCACTTCCGTGAAGAAAGTATTGATATCTTAAATGCAGGAACCACTACTCGACGTCCTGGATGTGATGAAAAGTTTATCATTCATCGATCTCTTTATCCTTTAGCAGTGATAAAGAAAGTAAAAATTCATCGCTAAAAATAGAAATTGGTACATTGTCTTCTAACGAACGCTTTAATAGGTGATGTGCTTTTGAGAATGAATCTACTTCTTTTGTAAATAACTTGGTGTTCGCATACGAGACTAGATGAATATCTTGCCAAATATACTGAAGTAACTTGTTATAAATCGCTTTTTTATTATGTGCAATATCATCTGAGAATTTAATAAAAAACTGACCTAATTGCTTATCCTCACTTAAATTCAACCTCGTTATAATGAAATTGTTAAAAGCTTGATAGAACTCTATCCAGTCAGAAGAGATTTCTGTATTATTGGAGTTAAAAAAATTCATCGGATAATTATTTAATATCCCGGTACTATCTGTAATAGGTTCTAAATCCATGTATTCGAAATCGAATCGGCGTTTAAATGCTGTATCCATTACATAAACATTTTGATCAGATGTATTTACCGTCCCAATTATATGAAAGTTGCTTGGCAAAAATATTTTTTGGTTGCTTTTATTAATTTCTTTAGAGATTAAATCATGATTAATTCTATATTCACTTACTCCGTTTTTGCGATCCAAAAGTTGGAAAATATCGCCGAATACAGCAGCTACATTAGCACGACTCATTTCTTCTAAGATTAAATAGACATCACGGTTAATGTTAAGAATTGCTGCTTTTAATGCTTGTGTAAAAATTCCAGGTTTAAAATCGTAGGTAATTTTCTCATCTTTAACTACAGGCATTATTTGACCGACAAAATCATTGTAGGTGTACTCAGGGTGGAGGGTTGTACGGAAAACAAAAGGATTATCGATTGTTAAATCAAAGTTTGGGTAAGATGAACGGATTTCATTTGTTATTCCATAACTTTTTCCTGTTCCAGGTGGGCCATAAATAATTTGCTGTAGCGTATTTGAGCGCATTTTGCTTTCGTCATTTGAAAGAGCATTCAAATAATTATTATTCTTTTGCTGCACTTCATTTTTATATTCAAACGAGGGGTCTTTTATTTGTTTAGATAGCTCTTCTTCGTTTTGTTTAATAGGCTTTGCTATATATTTTGAATAGGTTAATTTGTTTTTAAATTTTGTGCGAGTTTCATCCGCATCAGCACCTTTATATTCAAGATTACACATTTTTTTTACAGTTTGAGGACTATATCCAGGTGCAAATATAAGTCCTCTAACTATCTTATTCTTTTTAGTTTTATTAACTGTTGACTCGTTATCAAAAGAACCACTAAATAAATTCGTTTCAACTTTATCATTATTATATTCACTAGTAGTAATAAATAATTCTGTATCTAGAAAGTAATTGTAAATAATATTTGTTTTTTCCCTTGCGGTACCCCCATCAATTTTTAACGCATTCATAATATCTTCCGTAGTTAAAGTGGTTAAGGATTGCTTTTCTAAATAGTCACAAACATCATGTAATATATGAGTATATCGGCCATCCAGGTATACAAATAAATTTAAAAATACTCGAGTAATGTAATTGCGAACTGTTACTTTATTATTTGCTACTTCCTTAGCGTAGTCCGATAAATGGAGTTCGCTGTCTATCCATATTCCCATGTCATGCCCAATTGTGTATTGGCTATCAAATTGATCTATAACGTCCTTGCCTTCTTCTCCGTATGAACCAGATTCTTGTTTGAAAATATCGAATATTGCTATTAATCGATGAGCTAACTTGTCTTTGCGCTTCTCAATATCTATCTTAGGCTCATACCAGTACCAATGAGAAGCATATATTATTGATAATAAAGATGCGCCTTGATTTTTTCTGTTCTGTTTATCAAACATCGGTACACTTGCGTTCTTATCTATTAATCCCATAAAATCCTCCAAAAATAATATTTAATTGCACATTATAAAGCAGTATTTACATTTTAACATCTATAAAGCAATAAAATGTGTTTTATTGGTGAATAAGAAATAATTAGATTAATCATAGAAGAATTAAAAGTAATTACATTAAAATGGATGCAGAAATTTTAAGAGGGGGGGACTAACAAGATTCGAGGAGATATTATGGTAACTTTTACTTTTGGAGTTAAAAGAATTGATTTTGTTATTGAGGTAAAGAATATTAAGTTAAGGGAAAATTACGATGTGGAAAAACAGCTTCAAAAATATATTGATTCAAAATATTATTCTACAGAGAATAATGGCTAAAATTAGTTGCGATACTAACTAAATATGAGCAATAATATATTGAAAATTCATTGGTTTTTATTAAATAGAATCTTGCCCAACTACCTATAATTATCGTGCCATTTTTTATATTGTTTTTCGTCAAAAATCTAGAATGATGGAAAAGCTCAATAAATAAATTAGTGGAAGTGTTTGAGCTTGATTCAATTGGTACATCGATGAGGTGAATATTTTTGGAAGAACGTGAAAGAGGATACTGTTTTATCACAAAGGATTTAATCGGTTTCATATTCTATTTGAGATACTTGGGAATGAATATGCAAAAAGTAGATACTCCACATA
>DGOU01000240.1 GCA_002390165.1 Lutibacter sp. UBA4458 | reverse complement strand
GAATGGGCGGCATGATGTAATAAATATCCTTCGAACCTTATTCAGAAACAGTTTTCTAGGCCCATGTATACACTCAAAAAGATAGATGGGTAACAAAAGGGTAACATTTTCTTTATATAGGTTTAGATTAGAGGTTTTCCATTAGTTCTTTGAACTTTTGGGAAGCCTCTTTTTTCATCTCTTTTGTGACATGTAGATAAACATTTTTCGTGGTCTCTTCATCCTTGTGTCCTAGTCGTTCCATAATTTGTGGAAGGCTTACTCCTGCTTGAGCTAATAGCGAGGTATGTGTACCATCGAGTCTGACCTGTCGGACCATTTTCTCTCTTTTGTATCACTGTAAGATAACCAAATATTTTGCCTGTCAAATCGATCAGTCTACTCACGGTAATTCACCTTCATTCTATGTTTAACCTAGATACCAGTATCTTTTAACCATTAACTTTCCTACTTAAGTGTAATTATAACCCTATTAATTTTGTTTTATATGATACAAATAAAAACATTTATTAAAATTTATAACAATTAAATAAATTATTAACACTTATATATAAGGGGATAAAAAATATAATTTTTTTATAAAAAGGAGTAGACTTTATTGATTTTAATATTTTCATATTAATGTGTAGTGCGTGTGTATAACAAAAAGGTAATCAGAAAAATAATTTTACTTTAGACTCATTATGTTGAAAAATAATGGTAAAATATAACTCAGAAAGGCGGTGGAGAATTTGTCGAAGTACTATGCGGTTAGGGTTGGAAGAAAGTTAGGTATATACACTTCTTGGGAAGATTGCAAAAAACAAGTTGTAGGTTATAGCGGGGCTTCTTACAAGTCATTCTCAACATTGGAAGAAGCGGAAAATTACTTAAATATTGTAATAGATGAAATTAATGATGTTGATGCAAGTCTTAATGCTATAGAGATCTATGTGGATGGAAGTTTTAACGAAAGTCTTGATATATATGCATATGGTTGTATAATTCTTGACGATAAAAAAACTAAACTTTCTGGAGTGGGTACTGATAAAAAAAATTCTACGTTAAGAAATGTAGCTGGTGAGTTATATGGAGCAATGGAAGCCATTAAATGGGCTATAACTCAAAATTATGAAAGAGTAGTAATATATCATGATTATGAAGGTATTTCGAAATGGGCAACAGGAGAATGGAATGCTTCCAAAGTAGGTACAAAAGAGTATGTGAACTTTATAAAAGATGTAAGAGATAAGATACATATTCATTTCGAAAAGGTTAAGGCTCATTCAGGCAATGAATTCAATGAAGTGGCTGACTCATTAGCAAAAAAGGCAATAGAAGATTTTATTAAATCAGACGAAAAATTTCAAGATAAGAATGAATTAGTTGACCACATTTTGTTTAATGAGATTGTTACAAAAGCTGATAATAGGAAGAATGTAGCTTCATTCATATTAAAAGGATATATATTAACGGAGGCAAAATTAATAAAAGTTGCAAAAGTAACATGGAAAAATAAAGGTTACAAGACTAATGATATCAACGTAATTAAAGTAAAAGTAGATGCTAACCAACTTTTTATTGATTGGTTAATAATAGATAAAAGTGAAAAAGAATATTCCTTTAGTATTTATTTGGATCAGGGAGGGTTTTAAGAAATTGTACAATTTAAAAAGGGAAAAATTGAGCGATTCTATAAGGAAATTTTATGTTTTTAAAGAATCTAATTGTGAGGTCACGGATATTCAAGTATTAGGTGGAACACGAAGACGGGTGCATATTAGTGAAAGAAATGGCATAAAATTTCATATGGATTTCCATTACCTTGTTAATGGAACTACCTCTATTGATAAAAGTAGTGGTGGGCAGTCAGAGGTTAAGGATCAGATTGCGGAATTTATTCTGGCTGATCCCGATTGTGCAGTTGGTGATGTAAACTCTGGTAGTAAGTATTATGTAGCTGAGGGAATTGATCATAGTGATTTTGAAGGAATTATGGACATACTTTGTGATAGTCAATTTTATAAAGATCACTCAAAGAGTGCTAAGACCGTATTTGAGCTATATCAATTTACAGGACACTATGGAGAATCATTAACTATACATTATTACTTGACCAAAAATAAAGTACTAATTCAAGGTAGGCCATTACTACTTTTTACCGAAGCAATGTCTCTAATAGCTGAGCTAATTGAATTAGAAAATATTCCCCACTTCTTTAATGAAAATTATAAAATAACAATTTCTAAAAAGGATGTTGAACAACAATTCGACCTTTATTTTCCTTATTCGCATGATAAACATCCAACAAAATTAAAAAGGGTTTTACATCAAGCGGTTTATAACTTACAAATTCAAGGTGATATGTTCGCATACACATATTTAGTTTTCCCTGCTTTAAAATCATTAGAGGGACATTTAAAGTACACTTTAAATCATTATTCTATAACCTTGGAAGATAATAGATTTAATATGTTTAAATTTGATGAAACTAGGAAAAGATATTATCTAAAGGCTGGGTATCATTCGAATATTGGTGACCCAACAAAAATAATTTATTTTGAGAATGCTTATAATTTTTTTAATAGAAATAGGCATTCATTATTCCATTGGGCTGATCCAAATTTACCAATTGATGATACTCGAGATCTCGAGAATCTAGGCGAGGTAAAGGTTTTAATAACAGACACATTTAACATCATCGATGAATATTATAAGTAATAATTTTTTTATTTCCCTAGCATATGTTATGATATAGGGTATATAAAAAATTCTGCAAAAGAGAGAGGTGATAGGAGTGTTACAATTGAAAAATTTCGAGATAGAACATTTGAAAAGTTCGGAATACACATTTGTAATTTTTTCCACATCATTTGAAACTCCTTTTGCATGTTTGGACGAAATTACAGCTGAATTAATAGAAAAAAATCTATGTCATACTAAAGTGTTATTTGATTTGCTCCTTAGTATTGGTAATACATCAGAAAGATTTGTGGAAGCGTCTTTTGATGGGCAACAATTTGATAGGTCTTCATTTAATTTTGTGAAAGTAGACAAAAAAAATAATATACGAAGCAATTCTAGGGATTATTATTATAATCACTTATTTTTACTTGAGGAATCGGTATTAAATTCATCGCAGAAAAAGTTGCTAAGTAAGGGAATAAGCATCTAAAAAAGAAGTCCATTTCACTGGACTTCTTTTTTTGTATTATTTATCCTAAGCATAGCCTAAATATCATTAGTAATAAAAATGGAGTAACAAAATAGTAACACCATCTCGTAATAAACAATAAGTTAACGTTAAAGAAGTTACAACTTGGACCTTGTAATTTGCTATTATTACGCGGTTTAAACAACTTAAATTAACTAGGGTTAAACATGTTACAATACAGGGCATTTATGGGCGGCATGATGTAATAAAATTCAATAACCTAAATTAGAGGTTAGAGCATATTTTATTAAATTGTAGTCATTTTATTGGCGGCCATCTGCGCCTCTAAATACTCTAAATAGGAAGGTCTTTCATCAATTCGCTGAATTGTTGAAAGACCTTTTTTCTTACTCTTTTATCCTTATGGCCATAGTTTCTACTCACTTTCTATTCACCTCATCTGTAGTGCTGTTACTAGGAAAAAAACGATAGTTTGGTGTTTATGCACTTTAATTTATATT
>DGOU01000144.1:30026-33440 GCA_002390165.1 Lutibacter sp. UBA4458 | reverse complement strand
ATTATCAACTGATTTTTATATTGTTGCACCTCATTTTTAAACTTTTGAATAGTATCTAAACCTAAGTTTTTAGCTTCCTCAATTTTTAATTTATAATCTATAAAAAGCTTCAAATAATCTTTAATACTTTCATTATTTGATTTAGTAACTTTTAGGTTTTTTTTATAGGTATCTAAAAATTCTTGCGCGTAATATGGTTTGTTATTAATTGTAAATAAAACATGATTACTTTCTTGCGAAAAACCTTTGGTAAATATTAGAAATACAATACAAATTTTAAGAAATTTCATAAATAATTTAGAGTTGGTTTTTTATAAAACGTTGCAATTTATTTTTAATTATTTAATTAAGATGTTAAAAGTCTCATAAAGATATTATTCCTTCAACAACAGCAACTTCTTTATATTTTTTTATTACCTCATTTGCACTATTCATATTCACTAAAATAGAAATACTAATAAATTTACCAGTTTTTGATGATTTCTTAGTTATTACTGCTCCTAAATGGTTAAAAGCAGATTCAACTTGTGCTATTTTCCCTTTCTCAGAAGGTACAATAAATTTATATAAATATTTAGTAGGAAATTTAGTAGTTTCTTCTAAATCACTTTTTAATTTTTTATAAAATGCTTCTTTTTTATCCATTTATTTTCTTAATAATTTTTAGTTCTTTTATCAAAGAATTTAATTGTTAATAGTAACTAACAAAATTACATGAAATTTTTTAGTATAATTTAAGGAATACCTTATTTTTGTATATGCAAAAAAAAATAGTAGTTACTGGTGGACCAGGAACAGGTAAATCAACTGTGATTAATGAATTAGCTAATCGAAATTATACCTGCATGTTTGAAATTTCGAGAGAAGTCACCTTAAATGCAAGAAAAAATGGAGTGGAACAATTATTTTTAACCAATCCATTACTTTTTAGCGAATTATTATTAGAAGGCAGAGTTAATCAATATATAAAAGCCGAACAAAAAAACAATGACATTGTGTTTTTTGATAGAGGAATTCCTGATGTACACGCTTATATGAATTATATTAGTGTAGATTACCCTGGTTCTTACCTAACTAAAAGTAATTTATACAGGTATGACTATATTTTTTTAATGGCTCCTTGGAAAGAAATATTTATTTCTGATAGTGAACGATATGAAAATTTTGAGCAATCTTTAGCAATACACAATCACTTAAACCGAGCTTATAAAGATTTAAATTACAATATAATAGAAGTTCCTTTTGGTACCGTAAAAGATAGGACTGATTTTATTTTAGAAACTATACAATAATGAAAACGCCTATTGAGATACTTCAAAAATACTGGAATCATTCTAGTTTTAGAAAACCTCAAGAGGAAATTATAACGGCTACTTTACAAAAACAAAATTCTGTTGTTTTACTACCAACCGGAGCAGGAAAATCACTCTGTTATCAAATACCTGCATTATTACAAAATGGTATTTGCGTAGTTATATCGCCACTAATTGCTTTAATTAACGATCAGGTAAATCAATTAAAAGAAAAGCATATAAAAGCCATTGCATTAACCTCTCAATTAAATTTTGAAAAAACTATTGTTGCTTTTGATAATTTACAATTTGGAAATTTTAAATTTTTATACTTATCACCTGAAAAACTACAGAATCCTTTAATTCAAGAAAAAATAAAACAATTAAATGTTTCTTTAATTGCCATTGATGAAGCACATTGTATTTCAGAATGGGGACATGATTTTAGACCTTCGTATTTAAAACTGCAAGTTCTGAAAGAAATTTGTCCAAAAGCTAATATAATGGCTTTAACCGCAACAGCCACACCAGAAGTATTAGAAGATATTCAAGATAAATTAGAACTACAGAATCCTATAATTTTTAAAACATCCTTTAAACGAGATAATTTAAAATTTAAAGTTATAATTACTGAAGATATTTACGGGCAGCTATTACAATGTATATTAAAAAATAGTGGTTCCATAATTGTTTATGTTGGCACGCGAAAACAATCTAAAGAAATTAGTTCCTTATTATCTAAAAAAGGCTATAAAAGTAATTATTACCACGGAGGAATGTCCACAAGTGATAAAAACTTAGCCTATGAAAGTTGGATTACCAATAAAACCCCAATTATGGTTGCAACAACAGCTTTTGGAATGGGAATAAATAAAGCTGATGTACGTTCTGTTATTCATATTACAGTACCAAATAGTATTGAAAATTATATACAAGAAGCTGGTAGAGCAGGCAGAGATGGTAAAATTTCTGAAGCTATTATTTTAAGCAATCCGCATAACATTAATGAGACTTTACAACAATTTCAATTAAACTCACCAAATTCTAAATTTGTTAAGGAAGTTTATCAAAAATTAAACTCCTATTTTAAAATTTCTATGGGTGAATTACCAAAAGAAATTTATGATTTTTCTATGCAAAAATTTTGTTTTCATTATAAATTACCTTTATTAAAAACATATAATGCCATTAAAATTTTAGATAGAGAAAATATAGTTTCCTTAGATGAAAATTTTAATAAAAAAACAACGGTAAAATTCTTAATTAAAAGTCAACAAGTTTTTGATTACCTTGAACTTAAACCAAATAAAAAAGCTTTAATAAACTTATTATTAAGAAGTTATGGTGGCATTTATGATTACAATACCATAATAAATGAGTTTTCTTTATCAAAAAAAATGAATTGCTCTGTTCCAAACATAATTAATCAACTTAAAGAACTTCACACTAATAAAATTATTCATTACCAAGCAAATACTAACCAATCTAAAATATCTTTTTTAGTTTCTCGCGATGATAATTATATTATAAATAGTATTTCCAATCATATTAATCATCAGCATAAAATAAAACAAAACAAATTAGAAGCAATAATTCAATACATCACAAATAATAAAACATGTAGAAATATTCAAATTTCAAATTATTTTAAAGAAACGTCAAAAAAAGTATGCGGTATTTGCGATGTTTGTGAACAGAAAAAGAATACTTTAATTTCTAATAAAGTGGTAACAAAACAAATAGAAATTTTATTAAAAAATCAAGAATTAACTTCGGCTATAATTTGTCAGAAATTAAACTATCCAAAAGAAACTATTTTAAAATGTTTAAAAAACTTAATGGTTGAAGACAAAATATCTATAAATTCGCAAAATAAATTTAAAGCAACTAAATAATGAGAGAATTACGAATAGTTTTTATGGGTACGCCCGATTTTGCCGTTGGAAGTTTAGATGCACTAAAACAAGCCAATTTTAATATTGTTGGTGTTATTACAGCGCCTGACAAACCAGCAGGAAGAGGAAAAAAATTACATCAATCTGCAGTAAAAAAATATGCTTTAGAGCATCAATTAAATTTATTACAACCTACTAACCTTAAAAATGAATCTTTTTTAGAAGAG
>DGOU01000144.1:17682-29962 GCA_002390165.1 Lutibacter sp. UBA4458 | reverse complement strand
TCATTATTACCAAATTACAGAGGTGCTGCCCCTATAAACTGGGCAATTATTAATGGAGAAAATAAAACTGGAGTTACCACATTTTTTATTGATGAAAAAATTGATACTGGCTCTATTATTTTGCAAGAAAAAGTAGCTATTACGGAAAATACAAATGTTGGCGAATTACACGATGAATTATTACAAATAGGCAGTAAACTTGTTGTAAAAACAGCGCAACTAATTTCGGAGAACAATATTAAAACATTTCCTCAAAAAGATTTAGAAAGTAAATCCGCTCCTAAAATTTATACAGAAACTTGTAAAATAGATTGGAGCAAGCCATTAAATGAAATCTATAATTTAATTAGAGGACTAAACCCATATCCTGCAGCTTGGAGTTTTCTTTTAAATGGAGAAGATAAAATTAAAGTTAAAATATTTGATGTTGAAAAAGAAGTAGTAAATCATTCTTATACTATTGGGAAAATGATTTCTAGCAAAAATGAAATTAAAATTGCAGTGGACAATGGCTTGTTAAAAATAAAAAGTTTACAGTTGGCTGGCAAAAGAAAAATGGATACTAAAAGTTTATTAAACGGCTATAGTTTTTTATCGGATGCTAAAATGCTGTAAGCCCATTATTTTATAGGGCTAGCCGTATTTTTTGAATTATAAACACAAGTTTATTAACATTTACCCTCATTTATTAACAAAAAGGTTAGTTTTTATACCAAAAACTTGCACAAGCCCTTATTCCGTATAACTTTGTTAAGCTTTTAAAAGCAAAATATGTTTAACCTAAATAAATTTAACATTTAAATTATGAACAAATCAGATTTAATTGATGCTATGGCAGCAGATGCTGGCATCACAAAAGCAGCTGCAAAATCAGCATTAGAATCATTAACTGACAATGTAACAAAAACTTTAAAAAAAGGTGGAAAAGTTGCTTTAGTTGGATGGGGAACTTGGTCAGTATCTAATAGAGCTGCAAGAACTGGTAGAAATCCTCAAACAGGAGCTACAATTCAAATTAAAGCTAAAAACGTAGTGAAATTTAAAGCTGGAGCTGGTTTTAGCGATGCTGTAAACTAGTTTTAAAGATTTTTTTTAAATTATTCAAACTCTCTTTTTTAAAGAGAGTTTTTTTATTTATTATAAATTTTATATATTTAAAGAAATGTTTATGATAAATGTCAGTAAAAAATCTTTTAAAAGGTAAATTATTAATCTCTGAACCATCCATTTTAAATGACAGGTCTTTTAATAGGTCTGTTATATATTTAACGGAAGACAATATAGATGGAAGTGTTGGCTTTATTATTAATAAAAAAACTGAATTTGTATTAAAAGATTTAATTCCTGATATAGACTGCGACTTTAAAATTTTTAGCGGTGGCCCTGTAGAACCAGAAAACTTATACTTTATTCATAAAATTCCTGATTTAATTCCAAATAGCATTGAAATTTCTAATGGTATATTTTGGGGAGGGGATTTTAAGACGCTAACTAACTTATTAAACAACCGCAAAGTTGACCAGTCGGACATTCGTTTTTTCTTAGGATACTCTGGATGGACTGAAAATCAATTAAAAGAAGAATTATCTGAATCTAACTGGGTTGTGGTTGACAATAAATATCCTGATTTATTAGGATTAGAAAGTAAGGATATTTGGAAAAATCAAATTTTAAAATTAGGTGGTGATTATCAAATTTGGGCAAATGCACCTAAAAACCCATCTTTAAACTAGTTTTTGTAGTTCTTCTGCTAATTCCTTAGCAACCTCTTTATTAAAGGCTTTCTTTTTATATTTTGTGACCGATTGAATTCCAATAATAGCATTGGTAATAAATATTTCGTCGGCCTTTAGCAAATCAAACGGTGAAATTTGAGTTTCCTCCAAATTAAATTTATCGCTTTTGTTTACAATTTCAATAATTTTTTTTCTAACAATCCCTTTTATACAGCCTTCAGAAATTGGAGGTGTTTTTAAAGTATTATTATTAACTAAAAATATATTTCCATTTAAAGTTTCTACAACATTCTTTTTTTCATTTAACAAAATACAATTATCAAATCCGTTTTCAGAGGCATAAATACTTGCCAATACATTAGTTAATTTATTGGTAGTTTTAATTGTAGATAACAATCCGGAATAAATAAAATAATCCTTAAAAACATCTATTTCATAATTTTGTTTTGAACCTAATTTTAGCTCACTAACTTCAATCAAAAAATTAACTTTATTATCTTCAGGCAAATAAAGTCCTCCATCATTTCTAAAAACCGTAACTCTTACCCTTGCATTTTGAAAATTTGATTCGGTAACCGTTTTAATAATTTCTTCTTGAAAAAAATCCAAAGAAAAATTCATTGGTATTTCCATGCGCAACATTCGCATAGATGCCATTAATCTAAAATAATGATCTTCTAAAAAAATAACTTTTAAATCCGCTACTTTAATAGTTTCAAATAAAGCATCACCATATTTAAATGCTCTATTTAAGTTATTAAATATTTGCTTGTTATTTTGAATTAAATTACCGTTTAAATTCATTAATTCTATATTTTAACTTATGGGAACTAAAAAAACCTTGAAAAAATCAAGGCTTTTTAGTTATGTTAAAGAAGTTATGCTCCAATGGTGTGTTTTAATTCTTCAATTTGGTTTTCCCAAAACATTTTAGATTCATCTACCTCATCTTCTTCAGCAAAGTCTGTTATAATTAATGAGACATCCTTAGTTAATTCATCTACTTGAATTTTAAATTCAAAATAAATTTTTTCGTTTTCTTCTTCAAGCCAAGTAAATTTTATTTTTTCATTAGGTCTTTCCTGAAGTACTTTAGCCTTTTCTTCAGCCCCATCCCATATAAAAGTATAAATATCACCTCTTAAATTTACGTTATCTGCAAACCATTCTGATAAGCCTGATGGGGTTGCAAAATATTGAAATAACATTTGAGGTGAAGCCTGTATTGGAAATTCTAATTCAAATTTTGTTTGTGTTAACATATATTCTATTTAAAAGCACAATATATATAAATAAATTATGTAAAAAAAATTAAGTTTTAAAAAAAAATCAGCCATTAACTTGTAGCAACAATTAATTTATTTTTATATTTGCACCCTCAATAAATGGCGAGGTAGCTCAGTTGGTTAGAGCGTCGGATTCATAACCCGGAGGTCTCGAGTTCAATTCTCGATCTCGCTACAAGATTAAGTATTTCAAATCAAGCGGTTTAGTTCACATTAAACCGTTTTTTTTATGCGAAATTTAATCGAAATTCTTAACTTTGAACACACAAACGAACACACTTTTTTAGTAGATTAAATTATTTTAATAAAATTTAAAAAGAACTTTACTATCTTTTAAATAATTTATAGTCATTCTATAACTAAAATTAATTTTAAAAAAGCTCAAATTGCTCATTATTTTTATCCAACAACGTTGCAAAAAGTTCTGTGCTGTACGGAAAAGCAAAATCAGTGTAGTTTTTACCTTGTAGCCAAAAAGTTTCATCTTCTTTTTTTAGAATTATTGGCATTCTTTGTTTGGTATTATGAATTTTACACATTAATGGATTAGCTTGTGTAGTTATTATAGTGTATGAGTTTGTTTTTTCGTTATTAAAGTCTGTCCATTCCGTATAAATGCCTGCAAAAGCAAACAATTCTTCATTAGGTAAGGTAATTAAATATTTTTGCTTTTTAGAGCCACTTTTGGTCAACCATTTCCATTCATAAAATCCATTTGCAATTATTAAACATCTGTTTTGCATTACATCTTTAAACGATTTTTTTTCGGATAGAGTTTCTACTCTGGCATTTAAGGTGTAATTTCTAATAGCGACATCTTCAGACCAAGAAGGTATTAACCCCCAATTAAATAACTGAATATTATTTGGTGAACTATTTGTAATAACCGGTGTTTTGGGATAGTCAAATGCACTACAAAACTCTTTGAGTTCAAAGAAATTTAATTCACCTACATCTGCGTTGAAACGTTGCTTAATTTCTTCTTTTTGCTTTGTTATTTTTGTTTGATAGCACATAATTCAAATGAATTTAATTCAGGAGTATAATCGCTTAATGTTTCTATGGTATCTACCTTTTTTTTAAGATACGAGCGCAAAATTCGTTTAATATCATTATTATCTTTTTGAGCTATTATAGCTTTTAAATAATCTTCTGTGGTTTTTATTTTTTTACGTTTGCTGATAAAACCATAACCTTTATAAATTCCATTTAAAACTAAAGCAAAGGAGTATTCCTTATTGGTTCTTCCTGTTTCTTTTATTACAAAGTTATTGGTGTTAAATTGAACAGACTGAATTGCTTGTTGAACCCTTTGATTATAAGTGATGGCATCTTCTTCATTTCTACAAATGCCTTTGCATTGCTTTATTTGATAGTGAAAACAAGTTGCAACATTAGATTGTAAATGACAATATTTTGGGCATAATTCAAATTGTTCGCATAATTTTTCTAAAAAAACTCTACACTCAGTCTCATTGTAAAATTTCATCAGAGGTTTTGAAATTAATTTTAGTCGATTATATGCTAAGTGGATAATGCCTTCTCTGTCTTCATAACTAAACAATCCTATACTTTCCTGTGCTCGTCTTTGTGCTCTGTTATATTTTGGAAATATTTTTTTAATTTCAGAAGATTCCATTAATAAAGCAACTAGTTCACTACCTGTTTCAGTAAAAGTTATGTTGCTTGTTTCCAGGCACATACTAATTTCTTTTTTTGTTTTATCATAAAAATGACTTAGTACTCGTTGTTTAATGTTATTAGCTTTTCCAACATAAATAATTTCATCTTTATTGTTTTTAAAATAGTAAACTCCTGTTTTTTCCGAAAGATTATCTACAACTTCTTTTGCTAATAAAGGAGGTAAAATTGCTTGTCTTGATCGAGGATTTAAAAAGGAATTAAACACCGTTTGATTAGTATCTAAACGCAACAATTTTTCAAATAAAATGGTGGTAGCTTGGGCATCTCCTTTAGCTCGGTGTCTATCTTTAATAACTATGTTTTGGGTAGAGCAAAGCGCTCCTAAACTATACGATTTTAATCCTGGAATTAATTTTCTAGACAAGCGAATGGTGCATAGTTTTTTTCGTTTAAAATCAAACCCTAAATCTTTAAATTCTTGTCGAATAATGTTGTAATCAAAATTTACATTATGAGCTACAAAAACGGTGTCTTTTGTAATTTCATTTACTTTTTTTGCTATTTCATAAAACTTAGGTGCATTGGCTACCATAGCATTTGTAATACCTGTTAAATTGGTAATAAATGGCGGTATTGTACCTTCTGGATTAACAAGAGTGGTGTATTCATCAATCACTTTTTCTCCATCAAAAACAAAAATGGAAATTTCAGTAATTTTGTTACTGTGTCCGGTAGTTTCTATATCAATTATGGAATACACTATTTATAGGTTTTTTCTAATTCCTTTAATTCTACTCCTAATTGTGTAAGCATAGTTGCAATACTACTTATTTTTAGTTCATGTTCTTCATATTCCTGAGTGTTAATACTACAGGTAAATTCCCACAATTCTAACACTTCCTCTTCTTTTACATAATACGGGTCATACTTTTTATTATCAGAAACTAAAAGTAACATGTTGTGTTCTTCTAGTTCTTTATATACACGTTTATATACTATTCCATCATTTAAAGTGAGTATAATATAGGTTTTACCATCTTTTATATCTTGTACATTTTCAATAAAACGTGCTACAATGTACGAACCACTTTTTACAGGAATCATAGAATCTCCTTTAATAGGAAACGCTCTGTGTGTTCCTACAGGTAAAAATGGTAATTTTATTTTGTTTAAATGTTCTATATATTCAGGGTCGGCGTAACCTCTTAAATAACCTGCGGAAGCTTCAACAGGAATAATTTCAATTAAATCTTCGTTAGCACCATCAATAGTTATAGGAAATAATACTCTTTTATTTCCAATTTCAATAAACGAACTATTATTTGTTTTAGATAAATCGTTTTTAATTAAAACATCAATCGGAATTGTAAAATAATCTGAAAGTTGCACTAAAAAATCTATTGGAGGAATTGCTCTATTCTCTTCATAAGAGCTTATTCTTGAGCGAGATACATTTAAATCTTCTGCAAATTGCTCTTGGGTTAAGCCTTTTAAGGTTCTAATATGTTTAATATTATTGGGTAAAAAATTCATAATGCTAATTTTATGAGCAACAAATGCTCAAATAATAAGCTAATTTAGCAAAAAATAACGAGCTACCTAATATTTTAACAAATAATGTATTTAAACACGCATACATATTTTAGTTTACGATATGGCACCATAAAGCCAGAGGAATTGTTGTTTTTGGCTTCTAAACTTAAAATTTCAACACTTTGTTTAACAGATATAAATAGTACTTCAGCAAATCTAGATTTTGTGCGTTTAGCAACTAAATATGCTGTAAAACCAGTGCTTGGAGTAGATTTTAGAAATGGAGTAAAACAGCAATTTATTATTATAGCAAAAAACAATAAAGGCTACCAGCAGATTAATAATTATTTATCTGAATTATTACATTTAGATAAGTTTTCTGTTCCAAAAACAGCAAGGCAACTTTCAAATACATTTGTTATTTATCCTTTTAAAAATGAAGTATTTAAACTGAATAAAAATGAATTTATAGGCGTTAAACCATCGGATTTAAATCACTTAAAATTTTCTGAATGGCGATTTCAACAAGATAAATTAGTGATTTTGCAACCAGTTTCATTTCAACATAAAAAAGGATTTAATACCCACCGATTATTACGAGCTATCGATAATAATACGTTGTTAAGTAAATTACCAAAATCGGAACAAGGAAAGGAAAGTGATATTATGATTTCTGAAGATATCTTAAAAGAAATATATGCAGAATATCCTCAAATTATTAAAAATACTCAAAAGTTAATAGCCGCTTGTACTATTAAATTTGATATTAAAAAAGGAATTCCTAAAAATCAAAAGACATATAGTAATAATGAAATATTAGATTTTAAATTACTTCGAAAATTAGCGTATAGCGGTTTAGATTATCGTTATAAAAAACTAGGAGAACGCGTGTTTACCAGATTAGAAAAAGAGCTTGCAATTATAAAAGAAAAGCAATTTGTATCGTACTTTTTAATTAATTGGAAAATCTTAAAATATGCCAGAAGTATGGGATATTACTATGTTGGTAGAGGAAGTGGAGCCAATAGTATTGTTGCATATTTGTTACGAATTACAGATGTTGACCCTATTGAACTAGATTTGTATTTTGAGCGGTTTATAAACCTATATCGTACTAATCCGCCCGATTTTGATTTGGATTTTTCGTGGAGAGATAGAGATGATATTATGACTTTTATTTTCAAAAGATTTAAAAACACTTCTTTAATTGCAGTTTATAATACCTTTAAATACAAAGCTTCCGTTAGAGAATTAGGTAAAGTATTTGGGTTGCCAAAAGATGAAATAGACAAGCTAACAACCAATAATTTTAATCCTAATCAATTAGATAATTTATCAAAATTAGTGCTAATTTATAGTAAATACATTCAGGGGTTTCCAAATTATTTGGGTATTCATCCTGGTGGAATTTTAATTTCAGAGAAACCTATAGATTATTATACGGCAACATATTTACCTCCAAAAGGGTTTTCTACAGCTATGTTTGATATGGTAATTGCCGAAGATATTGGATTATACAAATTTGATATTTTAAGTCAGCGTGGTTTAGGAAAAATACGCGAAGCAGTAGATATAGTAAAATATAACCATCCAACGCATTCAGCAATTGACATTCATGATATTAAGCGTTTTAAAGAAGATGAAAAAATTAAATATTTATTAAGAAACGCAAAAGCAATAGGTTGTTTTTATGTAGAATCGCCAGCAATGCGAATGTTATTAAAAAAATTACAAGTAGATAATTATTTAGGATTGGTTGCCGCCAGCTCTGTTATTAGGCCAGGCGTTTCAAAATCAGGTATGATGCGTGAATATATAAAAAGATATCGAAATCCTAAACGCAGAAAAGATGCGCATCCAATATTATTAGAAATTATGCCAGAAACTTACGGCGTTATGGTATATCAGGAAGATGTTATAAAAGTGGCACATTATTTTGGAGGATTAAATTTAGGAGAAGCCGATATGTTACGGCGTGGTATGAGTGGAAAATTTAGATCGCGTGAAGAATTTTTAAAAGTTAAAAATCAGTTTTTTAATAATTGCAAAGCAAAAGGTCATGCGTATACTTTAACCTCTGAAATTTGGCGACAAATTGAAAGTTTTGCCGGATATGCTTTTGCCAAAGGGCATTCAGCATCGTATGCGGTTGAAAGCTATCAAAGTTTGTTTTTAAAAGCCTATTATCCGTTAGAATATTTAGTAGCAACACTCAATAATTTTGGTGGTTTTTATCGTCCAGAATATTATGTACACGATGCTAGAATGAACGGAGCTGTTATTCATCCGCCAACCATTAATAAATCCTATTATCAAAATTATATTGAAGAAAATAATATTTATTTAGGTTTTATGATGTTAGAAAGTTTTGAAGTTAAAAATGCCTCAAAAATTGTAGAAGTACGTAAAAAAAATGGTCCTTTTTTAGATTTAGATGATTTTATAGAGCGTGTTTCTATTTCATTAGAACAACTGGCTATTTTAATAAAAATAAACGCTTTTAAATTTACAGGAAGAAATAAGCGAGAGTTGCTATGGGAAGCTTATATGAAAGTAAATAAAGTACCACAAGAAGAACACATTGTTACGCTTTTTAAATCAGAAAAAGTAGTGTATAACACCCCCACTTTAAGTTGTGATAACTTTGAAGATGCTTTTGATGAAATTCAGTATTTAGGATTTCCATTATGCAATCCTTTTAATTTATTAACCCAACCTATTAAACAAAAGATAGCAGCAAAAGATTTTACAAACTTTATTGGAAAAGTTGTTACGGTATATGGCTATTATGTAACGGCAAAAAGAACCAGTACTTCAAAAGGTGAATTAATGTATTTTGGAACTTTTGTAGATAAAAAAGGAGATCATATAGATACGGTACATTTTCCGCCAACTGTAAAAAAATATCCTATTAAAGGACGAGGAGTATATAAAATAAAAGGCAAGGTTGTAGAAGAATTTGATTGCATAAGTATTGAAGTGATAACTTTTGAAAAACAAGCAATAATTCAAGATTCAAGATATACAGATAATTTTAAAAAAGAATATGTATGAGTTTAGAACGAAGCATTGTACATATGGATTTAGATACCTTTTTTGTATCGTGTGAACGTCTACTTGATAGCAGATTAGAAAAAAAACCTGTTTTAATTGGTGGTACATCCGATAGAGGTGTTGTTGCCAGTTGTAGTTACGAAGCTCGCAAATATGGTGTACATTCTGCAATGCCTATGCGTATGGCAAAACAACTTTGTCCAGAAGCTATTGTGTTACGTGGCAATAGTGGAATTTATACCAAATATTCTAAGCTAGTAACGGATGTTATAAAGGATGCCGTTCCTTTATATGAAAAATCATCTATTGATGAGTTTTATATTGATTTAACAGGAATGGATCAATTTTTTGGGTGCCATCAATTGGCTTCAGAATTGCGAACTAAAATTATTAGAGAAACGGGTTTGCCTATTTCATTTGGGTTATCAGCAAATAAAACGGTTTCAAAAATAGCCACTGGCGAAGCTAAACCTAACAACGAAATAAAAGTAAATGTAGGTACAGAAAAGTTTTTTCTTGCTCCCTTATCGGTTCGTAAAATACCAATGGTAGGTGAAAAAACATACAATACTTTATGTGATTTAGGTATTAAGCAGATAAAAACGGTACAAGAAATGCCAGTTAATATGATGTCTAAAGTTTTTGGAAAGTCTGGTAGCATTATTTGGAAAAAAGCTAACGGAATTGATAACACACCAGTTATAAAATACCATGAACGAAAATCCATTTCAACAGAACGAACATTTGATAAAGACACAACTGATATTACAAAACTGAAAAGTATTATTGTAGCAATGACCGAAAATTTAATTTTCCAATTACGGAGAGGCGATAAATTAACCGCTTGTATTACGTTTAAAATTCGGTATTCTGATTTTCAAACGTATACTAAGCAAAAACGGATTTCATATAGTTCTTCAGATCATTCTATTTTACCAATTGTAATGGACTTGTACAAAACATTATACCAACGTAGATTATTAGTGCGGTTAATTGGTGTTAAATTTAGCCATTTGGTAAGTGGTGGGCATCAAATTAATTTATTTGAAGACAATGATAAAATAATAAACTTATATCAAGCAATGGATAAAATGCGTGAACGTTATGGAGACAGAGCGGTTATTAGGGCTTCAGGCATTGGTGCAAAAAGTATTAGCCGATGGAATTCTTTTAATGGAGAACCTCCACCTTTACTGGCAAATAGGAGACGATAATGTTCCTCCAAAAAAATATTGGCTGTACTAATTTAGCTTTTATTGATGTCTACTAATTAATTGAAATTATTCGATTAAATAATTCTATTTTATGTTTTCCAAATGAAATTTAATATCATTTAAATCTTTTAATAATTCTTTTTTCATAAAACCTTTTAACATAAATCCAGTGCAAAAAGAGAATATTTTTACAAATAACGTTTGTGGTTCAGAGGAAAATGACATGGTTAATTTGGTGTTTTTATTATTAGGCTCAACCATTAATTTTGAAACATATACAGACCCATGACTTTCAGCTTTTGTTTGATAAAATTTATTTTTGGCATAATCAGTAATCCACATAGTTTCTGTTGCTTCTTTACCAAACATCATTCTAGTTTCTTTCCATTTAAACCCAATTAAAGTCCCTTTTGGCTCTTCAATAATATCTAGTTTAATTATACTTTTAATGTAGCTTGTACAGTTTTTAAAATCAGTAATAGCTTTCCAAACTTCTTTAATAGGTTTTTCTATATCAACATTTACGCTTAGTTCCATTTTTTTTGAGTGTTAATCTATTTAATTACATATACTTATTTATCACCATCTAAGGCACAACTTACCATCCATTGAATACCATATTTATCCGTAAACATTCCAAAATATGAATTCCAAAACGTTTTATTCATGGGCATCATAATTTTCCCTTTCTGCGAAAGATCACTAAAAAGTTTATCTGCTTCTTTAATATTATCTGTATTTATTGAAATAGAAAAATTATTCCCTTGATTAAAATTGTTAGACCACTCTCCGCTTGTATCAGAGCCCATTAAAATGGTTTCTTTACTTATAGGAAGTGAAACATGCATTACTTTGTTTTTATCCGATTCAGAAATTGGACATTCAGGATTTTCTGGCATATCCTTAAATTTTCCAATGTGATCAAATTCGCCCCCAAAAACGGATTTATAAAAGTTAAATGCTTCTTCGCAATTACCATTAAAGGTTAAATAAGGATTAATTCTTGCCATAATATTAAAATTTAATTGGTTATAATTTTTTTTTATTTTCTAATTTGGTAAAAATACTTGAATGGTTTCATCAAGTACACCAATTATAAATGTAAAAGTGAATGCTAAAACAGCAGTTTTTAACATTTTATTTTTACTATTTATTCTTTCTAAAAGTGCTTTATGTATAAAAATTGCCAAAACGCTATACTCAATTAAATGGCTGCGTTCGGGGGCGCCTAATCTAAAAATTAACATAATGTAAACTGCACATATAGCTAATTCTGATTTACTTGTTTGGGCTTTTAAACCATATATTAAAATGGTTATACCAACTAAAACCATTCCTAATAAAAAGAAAACTGCTTGAACGTTTTGGTTTACAAATATTTTTTGCAATGGACGACCAAAAGTAAGAGAAAATAGTATTGCAACTAAAACCAATAATGAGTATAACCAAAATCTTTTTTCTAAGGAAGAAGTAAAAAGTGGCATAAATATATTTAGAATTATCTATTTAGGTTCAAGGCTCATAACATAATCAAAACTTTCATTTAGGTATTTTGCTAAAATATCTAAATCAGAAAGCATTTGCTCTGGTATTAATACATAACCTTTCATAACAGCATTATAAGATTTGTAAATGGAAGAATCAAATTTTTTAATATACTTTTGTTGAACTTCTTTAGAAAACCGAAACCCAATTTCCCCAGCTTTATTGAAAAGCGAAAACATATAGCCATTTGCAGAAGTATAAGGCATAGTCTTTCCTTTTCGCTCAAACCTATGGCATTTGGACACTATTTCATCATAAATTTTAAGTT
>DGOU01000144.1:3561-17642 GCA_002390165.1 Lutibacter sp. UBA4458 | reverse complement strand
ATTTGAATCTACGATTTAAATAGATACAAATTTCACACACAAAGGAATACTCTTTTTAAATGAAAAATACCTTCACCCCTGTAATAATTAAAATAGCTTAACCCGTTTTAGCAAAGAAAATAAGGAAACTAAAGCCCAAATACCTTCTAATACAATAAAAGGAACATATTTTAATAAAACAGAAGCTAAACAAGCTAATATAGAACCAAATAAGTTTAATAAAATAAACGAAAGATTTTTAGTAGTAATAAAACCGAAGCTATTTAAAAAATAAGCTAATAAAATTAAAAAAACACCACTAAAACCAAGCCAATCCGTAAAATTCATAAAAAATTTAAATCAAGCTAAATAGTAAACTATTCGTACTTAGGTTTTTTATCTCTTTTAGCTGCTTTTTTTTCTTTTGCAGTTTTAACTGGTTCTTTTTTTACTTTTTTCTTTGCATCTTGTCCTTTTGCCATCTTTATATTTTTTAAAAGTTTATATCTTAATTATATTTTAATAAATGTAATGAAATTTTGGTATTTATTCGTTTTCACAAAGCTTTTTCAATTTATTAAGTCCTAAACCAAAATCTTTTCCAACAGCTTCTTCCATATTCATGGTTAATTTCATTAAGTTAAAAGGATAAGGCATTTTACTTTTAAAACCCCAAGTTACTAAAGTATTGTTTCCTTCTTCTTTTAATTTTAAATAACCATCTGCCTCACTTTCAAAAGGTTCCGCAAATTTTAATTTGGTTGCTAATAAAGTTGGTGCTTCTATTTTAGTTATAGTTTGGCTTCCAGAGCCAACATTTTCGTTATCACTTTTCCATGTACTCATTGCTCCAATAGTTCCGTCAGTACCAGTAATTTCAATTTTCATATTAGGATCATAATCTAACCATGGCGTCCAAACATCCATAGCCGATAATTTATTGGTATGTTCCCATACTTTTTCAATTGGTGTATTAATAGTTATAGATTTTTCGTAATTAAAATCGTTAGATACAAATAAAGCTACAATTAATAGTAGAGCAATAATGCTAATAACAACAATTCCAATAGTTTTTAAAAATTTCATGATATATATTTAGTTAATTATTACAATTTTAAGGATAAGTAAAAATAAAGAATAATATTTTTAGAATACTATATAATAGTAGCATTTTAATCTTATTTATTAAAATATAACAATTAAATGTGTTAATTTTAATAAAATTATAGTACCTGTTTACCAATTTAATTTAAAAAACTGCTTAAAATAATTATGCACGCTATTGCTTATAACCAAATTTTAATTCTTGTTTTACAATGTATTATAGTAGGTAGTTTACTTTTAACTTTATTCAAATTGCGGTCTATATTTGGATTTAGTCTATTGTTTATTACATTAGGATTGTTTCAATTTATGCAAGTGTTTTTATACAATACACTTTATTTTGAAATTACTCCTAGTGTTTTAATTTCACCTGGAACCATATTATTTACTGGAAGTTTATTTTCTATTTTGCTTATCTATATTAGAGAAAATGCTTTTGAGGCTCGTAAAGTAATTTACGCAATTGTTGTAGCAAATTTAGTTTTATTACTCTTGCAATACATTATTAGTTTAAAAATTGAAGGAGAAGGAATTTTAAATGTTTATAATTTTCCTAAAAAATTATTTATACAACAATCAAAAATTACATTAGTAGGTACCATTGCTCTTTTAATAGATGTTTTTGTAATTATTTTTATTTATGAAATTATTGCAAAAAATATTTCTTCTCTCTTTTTACGATTTTTTTTTACAATGGCAATCGTATTAAGCATAGACTCATTGCTTTTTAATTTTGGTGTTAATTATGGTACAGACCATTTTTTAAATAATTTAAACTCACACCTAATAGCTAAAATTTCTTCGGCATTTATTTATACTGCTCTTTTTACATTTTATCTAATTTATGTAGATAAGAAAACTAACCTCCAAAAACCGAAAAAAAGGACTTTTAAAGATCTTTTTTCAACCCTTACCTATCGTCAAAAATTTGAACAAGTTACCAAAGAAAAAAGTCAAATATCCCAAGAACTTATTGAATCTAAAAATTATCATCAAACTATTTTTGATGGAACTTCTGATGCTATTTTTATTCATGATGCAAAAACTGGAGAAATTTTAGATGTAAATAAAGCCATGTGTAATCAATTTGGATATACTAAAGAAGAAGTTATGCAAAATGATATGCAAACCTTAAGCTCAGACGTTTATCCTTATACCAAAGAAGAAGCAAATAAATGGATGCAAAAAGTTAAAAAAGAAGGTACCCAAACTTTTGAATGGCAAGCAAGGCATAAAAATGGACATGTATTTTGGGTTGAAGTTAGTATTCAGCTTGTAAAAATTAACGGAAAAGAAAGGTTAATTGCTTCTTCAAGAAATATTGATGATAAAAAAATAGCAAAAGTAAAAATAAAAACAGCTAACAAATTTATTTTTAACACTTTAGAAAACATGACCGATGGGTATGTATCTCTAAATACCAATTGGGAATATACTAATGTTAATGAAAAAGCAGGAAAAATGTTTGGTAGAAATCCTAAAGATTTAATTGGTAAAAATATTTGGAAAGAGTTTCCTGAAGCTATAAACCAACCTTTTTATAAAAATTATTACAAAGCTGTAAAAACCCAAAATGAAATTATTTTTGAAGACTATTATACTCCTTGGAATAAATGGTATGAAAATAGAATAATACCTTCAAAAAATGGACTTGCCATATTTTTTCAAGATATTACAGAACGTAAAATAGCCGAAGAATCATTAAAAAAAAGTGAAACTAAGTACCGCGAAATAATTGAACTTGCTGTGGATGGAATTTTACAGGGTTCACCAAAAGGAATAATTACTAATGCCAACACATCTGCATTAAATATTACAGAAAAAACTTATGATGAACTAGTAGGAAAACATATTAGCTCCTTGTTTTCAAAAGTAGAAGCAAATGCTAAACCCTTAAGGTTTGATTTACTTTTAAAAGGTGAAACAATAATAGCGCAACGGAAATTATTGCGTTCTGACGGAAAAGCTGTATTCATTGAAATGCATTCAAAAATGATGCCTGATGGAACTTATCAATCTATTATAAGAGATGTTACAGAACGCAAAAAAGCAGCAGAAAAAATAATTAAAAGTGAATTAAAATTAAAAGAGGCTCAAAAAATTGCACATTTAGGACATTGGCACCTTGATTTAATAAGCAATAAACTTAAATGGTCTGATGAAGTTTATAGAATTTTTAATTTAAAACCTCAAGAATTTAAAGCTACTTATGAAACTTTTTTAGAAAACATTCATCCAGATGATCGAGTAAAAGTAAATACTGCTTATTTAAACTCATTAAAAACCAAAACTACTTATAAAATAGAACACCGTTTGTTATTAAAATCTGGACAAATAAAATATGTAATTGAAAGAGGAAAAACTGTTTTTGATAAAAATGGAGTACCGCAAAATTCCACTGGTACTGTATATGATATTACAGAGCAAAAACTCGCTGAAATTGCTCTTTATGAAAGAGAACAACAAATGTCTTCAATTCATAACACCGTTGAAGATATTATTTTCTATTTAAAAGTGGAGAAAAAAAATAAATACCGATTTGTTTCTGTAAACAAGGCATTTGTTAAAACTACTGGGGTTTCAAAAAAAAATGTAGAAGGTAAATATGTTAACAATATTATACCAGAATCCTCCTTAACTTTGGTTCTAAAAAAATACCAAGAAGCAATAAATAAAAATAAAGTGGTTAGTTGGGAAGAAACTACAAAATACCCTACAGGAACAAAAACAGGTCAAGTTACAATTTCTCCAATATATAATAACAACGGAGTTTGTACCCATCTTGTAGGGTCCGTTCATGATATTACCGATATAAGACTGGCAGAAAAAGCCTTAAAAAACTATGCAAATAGATTAGAATTACTTCATAATTTAGATAAATCTATATTAATAGCAAAATCTCCTAAAAATATTGCAGCAAATGTTTTTAAAGAATTAAAACAATTAATTCCCTTTAAATTAGCTTCTTTTGGATTATATGACGCTACTAACAATTCATTTAATAGAATTGAATTAATTTCAGATTTTAAAATAAAAATTAAAGCAAACTCCAATACCTCTAAAAATAATTATGATTTGGTAGATTTGCCTTTATTAAAAACAGGAAATGTTCAATTAATAAATAATTTAAAAACAAGTAAAACATCCTCATATATATTTAAAGACCTTATTAATAATAACGTAAATGCTGTTATTATTGCTCCGCTTATGATTGAAAATAAATTAACTGGCATGTTAAATATCTCTACAGATAAAGCCAGTTATTTTACCAAAGAAAACGTTCAAATAATTAAAGAAATAGCAAGCCAATTAGCAATTTCTGTTCAACAATGGAAATTAAAAGAAGAAATTATAGCTTATACCAATGAATTAGAAAGTAAAGTGGAAGAACGCACTAAAGAATTAGAACATTCAAATAGAGAATTACGCGATTTTGCTCAAATTGTATCGCACGATTTAAAAGCGCCACTTCGAGCTATAAGTCAATTAAGTTATTGGTTATCTCAAGATTATGCCGATAAAATAGATGAAGATGGTCAAAAACAATTAAATTTATTGATTGGTAGAGTACAACGGCTCGATAATTTAATTGAAGGTATATTACAATTTTCAAGAATTGGTAAAACGCAAGAAAAAGAAGTTATCATAAACCTAAATAATTTAGTGAAAGACACCATTGAATTAATGAATCCACCAGAATACATACAAATAAAAATAGATACGATATTGCCTGTTATAACCGCTGATCCAACGAGAATTACTCAATTATTTCAAAATTTAATACAAAATGCTATTAAATTTATGGATAAACCAAAAGGGTTTATTAATATTGGGATAAACGAACGAGATAATTTTTATGAGTTTTATGTTAAAGATAATGGTTGTGGTATTGATAACCAGTATTTTGATAGAATATTTAAAATATTTCAACGATTAGTTTCACGAGACGAACAAGAAGGTACAGGAATTGGTTTAAGTTTGGTAAAACGTATTGCTCAAATATATGGAGGCGATGTACGGCTTACCTCAAAAGTTGGAGTAGGCTCTACGTTTTATGTTACTATTAAAAAAATAATTAAAAATGAATAATATGCAATCAGAAGTATTAATTTTATTAGTGGAAGATGATTTAGTAGATATTATGACCATTAAAAGAGCTTTAAAAGAGATTAAAATCACCAATCCTATTGCCGTTTGCAACAATGGCTTAGAAGCTTTAGATTATTTAAAAAACAAATCAAACACACGTCCGGGCATTATTTTATTAGATTTAAATATGCCAAAAATGAATGGGATTGAGTTTTTACAAGTAATAAAAAAAAATATAGATTTTAAAAGAATTCCTGTTGTGGTATTAACTACCTCAAAAGCAGAACAAGATAAAATGGAGAGTTTTAATTTAGGAGTTTCTGGTTATATGATAAAACCTGTAGATTATTTACAATTTGTAGAAACCATAAAAACCATCCATTTATATTGGACACTTAGTGAATTACCTGAAAAAAAATAAATTTATGAAACATCTACTTGTAATTGAAGATGATAAAGTTGACCAAATGGCTTTTGAACGGTTTACCAAAAAACATGATTTTCCATATACTTATCATGTGGTTAATTCTATTAAAGAAGCTAAAAAAGCCTTAAAAAATAACACCTATGATGCAGTGGTTTCCGATTATTTTTTAGGAGATGGCACTACTTTTGAAATTTTAGACTTAAATTTAAATATCCCTATTGTTGTTGTTACTGGTACAGGAAGTGAAGAAATTGCAGTAAATGCTTTAAAAAAAGGTGCTTTTGATTATTTAATTAAAGATGTTGATGGTTATTATTTAAAAACGTTAGTTATAACCGTTAAAAATGCTATTGATAGATTTAATAACGAAAAAGAATTAAAAAAATACCATCAAAAATTAGAAGAATTAGTTGAAGAAAGAACTAATGAACTACAAGTAAGTGAACAAAATTTACAAAATGCACAACAAATAGCTCAAATAGGTTCCTTTAATTTAGACTTAAAAACAAATTTAGGAATGTGCTCTAACACATTTTTTGATGTAACCGAACTAGAAAAAACAAAAGAGCTAAAATTTTCTGAATGGCGTAAATTAATTCATCCAAACGATGTAGAAACTAATAATGAAGTACTAAAAAAAGCTATTGAAAAAGGTTCAAAATACCATCACGAGTTTAGGATTATTACCAAAAATACGAAAACCTTAAAATGGATGGAAGGAATTGGTGAAGTAAATGTAGTAAATCAAACTTTTAAAGGCGTAATACAAAACATTACAAAACGTAAAAAAGCTGAACAAATTCAAAAAGTTTTATTTCATATTTCAAACGCAGTTATTCAAAGTGAAAACTTATATCAATTAATAACCATTATAAAAGAGAAATTAGGAACAATAATAAATACCAATAGTTTTTATATTGCTCTTCATAATAAAGAAACTAATACTATTTCTTTACCATTTTTTAAGGATGAAAAAGATAGTTTTAAGGAAATACCTGCTGGTAATACGTTGACAGATTATATAATTAAAGCCAAAAAATCCTTATTAATTTCAAAAGAAGAATTAGTTGCATTAGTTAAAAAAAATAATATACAATTATTAGGAACTATGCCTGAAATTTGGCTTGGTGTACCTCTTGTAATAGATAAAAATCCTATAGGAATTATTGCTGTACAAAATTATACAAATAAAAATGCTTATACCGAAAAAGATAAAGATTTGTTAGAATTTGTTTCAGAACAAATTAGTATTTCTATCCATCGTAAAAAAATAGTAGAAAATTTAAAAATTGCTTTAAAAAAAGCAACAGAATCCGATCGTTTAAAAACAGCTTTTCTTCACAATATAAGCCACGAAATTCGAACACCAATGAACGGAATTTTAGGGTTTACTGATTTATTAAAAAATCCTGAATTAACCGATACTAAACAACAAAAATATATTGATATTATTAGGAAAAGTAGTAAGAGATTGCTTAGTACTCTCAATGATTTAATGGACATCTCTAAATTAGAAACAGGACAAATAAATTTAAATACATCTGCCATTAACATAAATGAAGAATTATTTAATTTATATGAATTTTATAAACCTGAAGTGGTAAATAAAGGAATAAAATTGTCTATTAATTTAGAAAGAAAAAACGAAGACTTAGTTATTGAAAGCGATCGCCCAAAATTTGATGCTGTAGTAACTAACTTATTAAAAAATGCTATTAAATATAGCAATCAAGGAAACATTATTTTTGGTTATTCCATAAAAAATAAAGTAATAGAATTTTTTGTATCCGATACTGGTATTGGTATTCCTAAAAATAGACAAAAAGCAATTTTTGATAGATTTGTTCAAGCCGATATTGAAGATAAAAACGTTTATGAAGGCTCTGGTTTGGGATTATCAATTTCCAAATCTTATATTGAAATGATGGGTGGAAAAATTTGGGTAAACTCTAAAGAAGGAAGTGGAAGTACCTTTTATTTTACTTTGCCTTTAATAAAGGAAACCATTGAAAAACCAAAACCTCAAATAGATAATTCAAACCTATCTGATTTAGCACTCTCAAAAAAAATAAATGTATTAATTGCTGAGGATGATGATTATGCTTTTCAGTATTTAAACATTATTTTAGAAGGTTATTTTAACACCGTTTATAGAGCAACCACAGGTTTACAAGCCATAAAAATATGTGAAAACCACCCAGAATTAGACCTTATTTTAATGGATATTAAAATGCCTATTATGAATGGATATGAAGCAACAAAATCTATTCGTAAATTTAATAAAAACATTATTATTATCGCTCAAACTGCCTATGCTTTAATGGGAAACAAAGAGGAAGCACACACAGCAGGATGTAATGAATATATATCTAAACCCATTAAAAAAACTAAACTAATTAAATATTTAAAAAAGTATTTTAATAACAAGTAGTTGTAATCCGTTATTTACCATATTAAAAAAGATTACTTTTATAAAATAAATAAAAGTAATAGGTTTATGTCTAAAATACAAGACACCATGTTTGCAGAAATGCAATCGAAAAAAATATTTAAGGAAGCACAAAAATATGGTTATCAGTATATAAATAAATCGTTTAACCGAAATGTTTATCCTACTAAAAAAGCTTTAAAAGATTTAAATGTTTTTGATGAAACTTTACCGGAACATAACGGAGACTCTTCAACTATAATTAGTTTGCTTCATAAATACGGATCTCCTGCCACTGTTTCTCAAATTGGAGGTAGATATTTTGGTTTTGTAAATGGAAGTGTTGTGCCAACCGGTTTAGCAGCAAAAAATTTAGCAATTTTTTGGGATCAAAATACAGCAATGCAAGTAATATCCCCTATTTCTTCTAAATTAGAAATGGTTGTAGAAAAATGGTTAGTTAATTTATTTGATTTACCTAAAAGAACTGTTGCCGGATTTGTGAGTGGTACATCCGCTGCAACTTTTGCTGGATTAGCCGCAGCACGATATCGTATTTTAAAACGTTTAAATTGGGATATTAATGAAGATGGATTATTTAATGCTCCTAAACTTAGAATAGTAACTGGAAAACAAGCACATTCTACAGTTTTAAAGGCTATTTCCTTGTTGGGTTTTGGGAAAAACAATATAGAATGGGTAAATACCGATAACCAAGGAAGAATAATAGTAGAAGATATTCCAGAATTAGACAGTAAAACCATACTTATTCTTCAAGCAGGAAATGTAAATAGTGGCTCCTTTGATAATTTTGAAAAAATTTGCGAAATAGCACAACAAAAAAAAGCTTGGGTCCATATTGATGGAGCTTTTGGTTTGTGGGCTGCAGCATCCAAAAACTTAAAACATTTAACCAAAGGAATTAATTTAGCAAACTCATGGGCTGTTGATGGACATAAAACTTTAAATACACCTTACGATTCAGGAATTGTTATGTGCGAAGACAAAGAAGCTATAGTTTCCGCTTTACATATGACTGGTAGTTATATTATTTTAGGTGAAGAAAGGGATGGCATGTTTTACACTCCAGAAATGTCCAGAAGATCTAGAATTGTAGAGTTATGGGCTACTATAAAATACTTGGGTAAATCTGGAATGGATGAAATGATTTTAGGTTTGCATAATAATGCGGTTTATTTTGCACAAGAAATTGATAAAATTGAAGGATTTAAAGTACTGAACAATGTAGTGTTTAATCAAATATTGGTTCGTTGTAAAAATGATAAAGTTACAGAAGAAACTATTAAAAAAATTCAAGAAGATAGAACTTGTTGGGTTGGCGGTGCAACATGGGATACTAAAAAAGTTATTAGAATTAGTGTTTGTTCTTGGGCAACCACTAAAAAAGATATTGATTTATCGGTAACTGCCTTTAAAAATTCTTTAAATAAATATTAAAAAAATACTTAAACAATTTCCAAAAAAAAAGGTCGGTTTTATAACAGACCTTTTTTTTAAATTTCATCCAACTAATTACAAAACACCTTCATCATAAGCTTTTTCACCATGTAATGAAGCGTCTAAACCAATGCTTTCTTCAGAATCGGTTACTTTTACCCTTGTTACTCTATTAATTAAAACAAGCATAACATAGGTAAATATAAAAGCATAAGCAGCTGCACCAATTACTGCAACAACTTCTTTTATAAAGAAATAAACATTTCCTTCTAATAATCCGGATTGTCCGTTAATACTTGAAGATGCAAATACTCCTAAAAGAATTGTTCCAAACACTCCTCCCATACCATGAACTCCCCAAACATCAAGGGCATCATCCCAACCCCATTTGTTTTTAAATTGAACTGCTATATAACATAATAAACCTGCTGCAATTCCTATTAGAACAGCTGCCCATAATGGTACAAAACCTGCTGCAGGAGTAATAGTTGCTAAACCTGCAACAAAACCTGTTAATAAACCAACAAATTTGGGTTTACCTTCTCTAATCCACTCAACTATAAGCCAAGTTACCCCTGCAAAAGAAGCTGCCACATCGGTATTTAAAAAAGCTGTTGTTGTAATAGCATCTACTTTAAGTTCACTTCCGGCATTAAAACCATACCAACCAAACCAAAGTAAACCTGTACCAATGGCTACTAATGGAATACTATTTGGGGGTGATTTTGTATCCGTACGTTTACCAACATAAATTACAGATGCCAATGCTGCAAAACCTGCCGTTGCATGAACCACAATTCCTCCTGCAAAATCAAGAACTCCCCATTCAGCTAGTAATCCACCACCCCAAACCATGTGTACAAAAGGATAATACACAAAAACTTGCCAGGCAACCAAGAAAATTAAATATGCTTTAAAGGAAACTCTGTTTACAAATGCACCAGTAATTAATGTTGGTGTAATTACTGCAAACATCATTTGATAAGCAATAAAAATAAATTCTGGATATTCTCCATTTGCTCCGCTGTATGGATTATTAAATGGTATGCCATTTAAAAATGCCCAATCCAGATTTCCAATAATACCTCCTTCACCTCCACTAAAACATAAGGAATAGCCAAAAGCAATCCATAAAACTGTTGTTATACCTAATGAGACAAATGTTTGCATCATTACTCCAAGAATATTTCTTTTTCCGGCTAAGCCACCGTAAAAAAAAGCAAGTCCAGGTGTCATTAACATCACCAAACTTGTGCTAAGAATCATAAAAGTTGTTGTTCCTGTATCAAAACCCATAATATTAAATTTTAGTTATTAATGTATTAAAATGAAAAACCCGCTACCAAAAATATTTTTTGAGTTTGAGGGTTTGTAATTAATGATATTGTCAATGGTAAATTGTATATTTCTGTAAATTTTATTTGTTTTGTAACTGTTGCTCCTAAATTTATAACTCCTATAGAATTTCCATAATATCCTGTTTCTCCGATATTTTTATTTTCATGTGTCAAATTAGAGCCTAAAAAAACCTGAATATTTTTAAAAGTATAATTCAATTCTGCATAAGTTGAAAATTGTTTTGTACCCATACTTCCATCATAGTTAATCCTTCTGGCATCTGCTCCATAAATATTAGTTGCAACTAAAAGTGATAGTGGTATTTTTTTTGAAAAGGTATAATTTGCCGAAGCTTCAATTACATGTCTCGTTGATGTATCGTTATAATTAAAATATTTATCATTTGAATTATCTTGATTTGGAAAAAAATAATCGGTAATTGTTAATGAGAACAACTTTGAAAAAGCATAACTAACATAAATATCTACTTCTTGTAAAGATTGTGTATTGGTTGTATATGCTGCCCAAGTACCAACAGTGATATTGGAATTTGTGTAGCTTATACTTGGTTGAATACTTGGTGAGTTTCCATAATCCGTTCCTCTCCAAACATATCTACTCATAAAATCTACATTAGCTTTAAAAGGATTTACTTTTTGAGCTGTATTTTGTGCGGTTACTGAAAAAAAAGTTAATGAACTAATTGTAGTTAAAATTGCTGCAAAAAATTTTATTTTTCTCATTAAAGTATTTAATTTTAAAATACAAATTTGAAAAAAATAGCATTAATTATCAATTGTTGAATTACGTATATTTAAGTACGTGTTTTACTTAAATTACAACTCAATAATTTTATTTTTAATTGCAAATTTCACAAGGTCAACAGTGTTTTTCAATTCCAATTTTTTTAGAATACTAGCTTTGTGAGTTTCAACTGTTCTTATACTTATGGACAACTTTTCAGCAATTGTAGGATTTTTTAATCCTTCTACTACATAACGTAATATTTCCTGTTCTCTGTTAGTTAAAACTTTTATAGTATCACTAGAAACCTCATTTCCGAATTTTGCACTTTTCACGTAACTTTTTAGGATGGTATCCGCTATAGATTTGCTAAAATATTCCCTTCCTTTAAATACTTCATTTATGGCTAGTACAAGTTCATCTCTAGTAGTGTTTTTGGGTAAATAGCCATGAATACCCGCTTTTAGTGCATTAAACACAAAATCTTCTGAAGTATACATAGACAACATTAATATTTTGATTTTCGGAAAATCCGTTTTAAGTATTTTTGATATTTCTATACCAGACATTACTGGTAATGAAATATCTAATAAAACTACATCTGGTATTTGTGTTTTTAATTGTGCAAAAAACGCATTTGCATTTTGAGCTTCTCCTATTATTTTTATTCCTAAACTATTAGCTAACAACGCTTTTATTCCGTCTCGTACAATTTGATGATCATCAACTAAAACAACTTTAATTTCACTCATATATTCATTTTTTTAAAGGAAATTCAATGTTAATAATTGTGCCTTTATTTTTTTTAGAACTAAAGTTTAATACACCTTTAAATAATGCCACTCTATCTTTTATATTGTTTAACCCATGCGAATTTAAATCAACCGAATTAGCAATATTAAACCCTATTCCATTATCTCTAATTTTAAGTTTAATTTTATTAGCTTCAAACGCTAAGTCAACTATAATTTTGCTTGCGTTTGCATGTTTAACCGTGTTGGAAATACCTTCTTGTATTATTCTAAAAATATAGATTTGTAATTTTTGATTCACTTTTTCAGCATTTCCAAAAGTATTAAATTGGATTTCAATTTTTGAGGATTCTGAAAAGGTATTACATAAATTTCTAATTGCAGCGGTTAGCCCAAATTCCGACAAACCTGCCGGCATTAAATTATTTGATATTCTTCTAGTTTCATCAATAGTTAAATTAAATAGATTTCCTAATTCTTCCGCTTCATTATCGTTTTTAATAATATGGTACTGATTTAATAAGTTTTCATACTTTAATTTTAAGCCAATTAATAGTTGTCCTAAACTATCGTGTAATTCTCTTGATAATCTTTGGCGCTCCTTTTCTTGCCCATCAATTAATAAACTAAGTCGTTTTCTTTTTTCCTGTTTTAATTCTTCCGTTTGAATTTTTAATTTTTTAGTCATTTTAGTAAACGAATCCGTAAGTTCACCAATTTCATCATTTAAATTGGAATTTAAATCAATATCAAAATTACCTTCTCCAATTTTTTGAGCTGCAATATTAAGTTTTTGAATAGGATAGGTTATTTTATTTGATAAAATTATAACTACAATTAAAACTATTAAAAATATAAATATGCTAATAAAAATTATTTCACTTCTAATTTTATAAATTGGTACAGTAGCTTCTTTATAATCAATTTCAACTAAAATCACCCAATTTAAATTAGGTATATTTAATTTACTAAACGAACTTAAAACAACTTCACCTCTATAATCTTTTATTATTTTAAAGGAATTATTATTTTGTAATGCATTGGTAACTGCTACTGTTTTTACTACAGTGTTTAAAACCGCATTAGAATGAAAACGCGATGAACTTCTCATTAAATAATCGCTACCAACCAAATAAGATTCACCTGAATATCCAAATCCATTTTTTTTTGAATTATTTTCAAGCATAATTGCATCAATTATTTTAGGCGATAGTTCAAAAACTATTACTCCAATAACTTTATTATTAATATCAAATATTTTTGAGCTTACTAAAATATTAGAATGCTTATTATTTGACGTTTTTACAAAATCTTTAATATAAATTGGATTACTATTTTTTGATTTATTCCAAACATTATCAAAGTCAATATCTGAATTAGATTTGCTTTTTTTAATTGGATAAATAATTTTATTTTTCCCAATTAAATAAATAGCGTTGTATTTTTCCTTTTTTAACTCTTTTAAAAATGAATTATGAGTAAAATTCTGGTTATCAAATAGGTATTTATTTCTATTTGATAAGTTTGATTGGTTAATTTTTGTAAGAATATTTTTAATATCTGACGAAGATTTTGCTAAATTAATTTCATCAACACAGTTCAAAAAATATTTTTCAATTAAATTAGATTTTATAACTCTTACAGAGGTAATTTGTTTAAATGTTCTATCTAAAATCGCCTTCTTTGCATTATAAAATGAAAAGGAAGCAACAATTAAAATAGCTCCTATACTTAAACTAATAGATGTTATTACTAATTTATC
>DGOU01000144.1:0-3451 GCA_002390165.1 Lutibacter sp. UBA4458 | reverse complement strand
AAAAAAAACGATATAATATTTTATATTTACCTAAAAATTGTAATCCAAAAAATTAAGATGAAAAATTACTTATTATTTCTGTTAAATTTATTGCTTTCTTTTTCAATTTACGCACAAAATAGAGCTATCACTGTAAATTACAAAAGGCAATCCGATAATAGTGTAGATTTTAATTACACAAAAAAAGCTCCTGGCAGTTATACGGTTAAATTAACCTTTACCAATTTAAAAAATGCGTATGCTAACAATTACTTTGGAGTTGTTAAATATTCAAGTGGAATACTAGCATCTCTAGACCCTATTAATAAAAATCGGGGAATTACTTTTGGTTATAAAGTTAGTTATATACAAGGAGTTTTAAATCCAAAAAAAATAGATAAAAATTTTGTCTACCTACTTCCGTTTAAACAAAATGCCGAATTAAAGGTTCAGGAATTGACCAATTTAGGTCAAAATTATTTAGGACATAAAGCACCTAAAAATTGGAAATCTTATCAATTTATTACTAAATCAGATACTGTATATGCTATAAGAAAAGGACTGGTTATTAAAGTGGAAAATCGCTTAGATATTACTACTGATAATAATATTTATTCAAGTGATCATAATAATATTTTGGTTGAAAACCTAGATGGTTCATTTACTAATTACAGTAATTTTAAAAAGAATGGAATTTTAGTTAAACCAGGACAATATATTTATCCTCATTCAAAAATTGGAATACTTCCAACAAAAAAAACAAATGCATCTTGTTATTTATATTTATCCACATACTACTTATCTGATTTTAAGTTTGATAAGAAAAAAACTTCTTTTTCAAATTATGAAAGTCCTTTAATTTATATTGTTCCTATTTTTGCTACTTCAACTGGTAATAAAACCTTACAACCAAATACAACTTACGTTTCTGTTTTTAATGAAGATTTATTTAAAAAGGAGTTGACTAAAAGGGAAAAGCGACGATTAAAAAAAGGAAGCTTACTTTAATGTATTATTTTATTTTAAAATAGATATTATGCACAGTAATTAGCATTTAAATTATTAGTTTTTTGCCAAGTTACTTCCTAATTTATTTATTGTAAATTCACGCCCTACGTTAAACTATAAAATAATTAATGGAACACAAAGAAGAACATTTAAAAAGCTCTGATTTTATAACCGATGTTGTTATTGGCATGTCCGACGGATTAACCGTACCATTTGCCTTAGCAGCCGGATTAAGTGGTGCTGTAGATAGTAATACCATAATAATTACAGCTGGTATTGCAGAAATTGTAGCCGGAAGTATTGCAATGGGCTTAGGTGGTTTTTTAGCTGGTAAAACGGAACAAGAACATTATCAGTCCGAATTAAAAAAAGAGTACGATGAAGTAGAAAGTATTCCTGAAAAAGAAAAACAAGAAGTAAAAGAAGTTTTTGCGGAATATGGCTTAAATGATGAAACTCAAACTTTAATAGCCAATGAAATGGCAAAAGATAAAGAAAAATGGGTCGATTTTATGATGAAATACGAATTAGGCTTAGAAAAACCACATCCAAAAAGAGCTAGAAATAGTGCTGCGAATATTGGTATTTCTTATATTATTGGAGGATTAATTCCTTTATCGGCATACTTTTTTACAGATACGCCAAGTCAAGGACTATTATTTTCGGCAATTTTAACCTTATTAAGTTTATTTGTTTTTGGATATTTCAAAAGTAAAGTTACAGGCCAACCCCCAATTAAAGGAGCATTAAAAGTTACTTTTATTGGTTTTGTTGCAGCAATAGCTGCGTTTGCAGTTGCTAAATTTTTTGATGGTATATTTTAAATTTACTTGTATGAAAAACAACATTCTATTACTTTTACTTACTTGCTCAGTTATTCAAGCGCAAGTAATTCATAAAGACACTCTTCAAAATAAACCCCATAAAATATTAAAGCAAAGCATTTTACCTGCTTCATTAATTGGAGTTGGTTTAATTATTAATAAAAGTAGTTTTGATAAAACATTTCAAAAGGATATTCGTAACAGCGTTAAAAATAATTATAAAACCAATGTTGAAGATTATTTAGCAGTTGCTCCAGTTGCACAAATGTATATTGCGGATTTAGCTGGAATTAAAAGTAAAAACCATTGGTTTGATCAAAGTAAATACTTATTTATTTCAAACTTATTTTCGGTTGGTATTACACAATTAATAAAAAAATCGAACCAAAAATTAAGACCAAATGGCATGCCAGACTCCTTCCCATCTGGCCATACCACAATCGCATTTACAAATGCTACTGTTTTATATCACGAATTTCATGAATCCTCTCCTGTTTTAGCATACAGTGGCTATGCCTTTGCAACCACAGTTGGTTATTTTAGAATGGCTAATAATAAACACTATTTATCTGATGTTTTAGTAGGAGCTGGTATAGGAATTGCGGTTACTAATTTAATCTATTATTTTAAACCTCTAAAAAATTTCAATCCTTTTAAAAAGGTGAAAAATGTTTCCGTTTTTCCATCTTATAAAGATAATTCTTATGGATTATATGCTTGTTATCAATTTTAAATAACCCTAAAATGTATATTAAATGGATAGTTTGTACCGTTCCAAAAAACAAAAAAGAAGCATTTTCTAAGGCTCAAGAAAAATGGGTTAAAACTAAGGAAGCTAAAGGATTTATTGCCCAAACTGGCGGATGGAATTTAAAAAACTTAAATGAAGCTTGCATAATCTCATTTTGGAAAGATAAAGAAAGTCTTACCAATTTTATGAATCATATACACAATAAAATTTTTATTAAAAACAAACAATCAACTAGCTATACTTCCATTTCAGTTTCCTATTTTAATAGTTTACTTATTATGGGCGGAAGAGAGATATCTATACCATTAGCAATAAAAAATGGACAACTTTTAAGAATTGCTGATTGTGATGTGCAAAAAAATAAAAAAGCACACTTTGAAAAGGTTCAAAAATCAATTTGGTTACCGAGTATGAAAAATACCAAAGGAATGCTTGGAGGGGAATTTTCAGTAAATGATACCAGTAAATTAAATTATTTAGTAAGCTCTTTTTGGGATTCTAAAATTAACCATGAAAACTACTCAAAATTGCAACTTCCGATTAATCAAAAAGACGCAAATATTAATGAAGATTTAAAATCTATTCAAGGAAAATTAATTCTTTTAAAAAAATCCTGGCAAATTATTCCTTCTTAAAAATTGCGTTACCAATAAAACTTTAATTTCAAAACATTTTTGTTAACTTTGATATAAAATCATATAAAAATGAGTTTTATTGATTATTATAAAATATTAGGAATTCCTAAAACTGCATCTGAAAAGGATATAAAAAAAGCATACCGAAAATTAGCCAGAAAACTGCATCCTGATTTAAATCCTGAAGATAAAGAAGCAGAACGAAAATTTAAAGAAATTAATGAAGCAAATGAAGTTCTAAGCAATCCTGAAAA
>DGOU01000129.1:5146-5600 GCA_002390165.1 Lutibacter sp. UBA4458 | reverse complement strand
CCAATTAAAATTTCATTCAAAAAATTAAAAAATGGTAATTTATTAGCCACAAAAATAACTGCAATTGGTACTATTGGATTCGGAATTAATGCTTTTGACCAATTAAATGGAGCTGCCAATAAAAATGGTTTATACGATTTAAAAATGTTAGTAAATGGTGAAAAACAATTTGAGTTTGAAGCATCCTCTTTTTCGTTTTCTGAATCGAAATATATTAACTTATTAATTGATTATAAACGATTTGAAGAATTAAATGAGCGAATACAAAAATGTTATATTGAACCTCAAAACAAATTAAGTTTATATAAAACCTCAAAAAATGGATATATAACCATTAAAGATGGCTTAAATTATACCATTAAAATTATTACTTCTGATTTTAAAGGAAATAAACGTACGATAACTATTCCTGTTGAAGGGAAAAAATCACCAATATTGGTAAAACCAAAGCTTA
>DGOU01000129.1:4716-4963 GCA_002390165.1 Lutibacter sp. UBA4458 | reverse complement strand
AAGATAAAAAGGAACTTTATATTGCTTATGTGAATAAAAATGGAAAAACTAATTATCAACCAACCGTTAAAAAAGATGCTACATTTTACACATTATCCAAAAAACTTGGGAATTATAAATTGATGAAGGATAGTATAGCGCCAGTTATAAAATTAAAGAATTTTAAAGACAAACAGTGGTTAACACACTATAAAACATTACAAGTTAAAATAAATGATACAGATTCTGGAATTAAAAGCTATAGAGG
>DGOU01000129.1:2393-4568 GCA_002390165.1 Lutibacter sp. UBA4458 | reverse complement strand
AATTTTGAAAAATATAACCCTACTTTTTTATTTACTTTTTAGCACCTTATTAATGGCTCAAACAACAACCATAAAAGGTATTGTTAAAAATATTGATAAGGAACCAATAGAAGGTGCTGCTATAAATGTTAAAGGTTTTGGAACTACTACTAATGCAAAAGGAGCTTTTCTTTTAAAAGTTCCTAAATCCAAAAAAATCACCATTACATTTAGTCACATTTCCTACGAAACTTATAAAAAAACAATTTTTACTTCAAATAATACTTACCAAATACATCTAATATTAAATGCTAAAATTGAACAAATTAATGAAGTAACTGTTGTAGATAAAAAGAAAGAAGCTCAAGGAATGATTGCTGTGAACCCGACAGATATAACCAAAATACCGGGTGCAAACCAAGGTGTTGAAAATATTTTAATGACTTTGGCTGGAGTAAATAATAATAATGAATTAAGCACACAGTATAATGTTCGTGGTGGTAATTTTGATGAAAATTTAGTTTATGTTAACGGAATTGAAGTGTATCGTCCATTTTTAGTTCGTTCAGGGCAGCAGGAAGGATTAAGTTTTGTAAATGGTAATTTAGTTCAAAATGTGAAATTTTCTGCAGGTGGATTTCAAGCGAAATATGGGGATAAATTATCATCTGTTTTAGATATTACCTACAGAACTCCAAAAGAGTTTGCCACGCGAATTAATGCCAGTTTACTTGGAGGAAGTGCAACCGTTGAAGGATTACTTTTAAAAAATAAATTAAGCGCTTTATTAGGAGTTAGATATAGAAATAATAGCTTATTTATCAATAGTAAAGATATTCAAACCAATGCAAATCCGAATTTTACCGATGCTCAATTATTTTTATCCTATTTGGTAAATCCTAAATTTAAAATTGATTTTTTAGGTAATTTTTCATTAAATAATTACAATTACACTCCAAAAACTCGAAGAACTAAATTTGGAACTATTACCAATCCTCAAGAATTAATTGTGTACTATAATGGAAAAGAAGAAGATAGTTTTAAAACTACTTTCGGAGCTTTAAAAGGAAGTTATATTGTTAATCAAAATTTAAATATCAGCTTAACAACATCAACCTATCATACCATTGAAGAAGAATATTATGATATTTTAGCAAATTATAATTTAGGAGATGTTAATACTGATTTTGGAGATGATAATTTTGGTGAAGTTAGCTTTTCCGAAGGTATAGGTTCTCAGTTAAATCATGCCAGAAATGATATGGATGCATTAATAAGTAATGCACAATTAAAAGCTACTTACAAAAAAGGAAAACATCAAATTGATGTTGGATTAAAATACCAAAATGAAGATATAAAAGATCGAATAAAAGAATGGGAAGTAATTGATTCTGTTGGATTTAGCGTTCGTCCTCCAAATCAATTCTCTAACAATCAACCTTACGAACCTTTTACTGGAGAAATTGTTCCTTTTCAAAATATAAATAATCAAAATCACATAACTATTGATAGACTTGTCTGGTTTGCACAATATAGCACATCATCCTTTTGGAACAATAATAAAATATGGTATAATTTAGGACTTCGATCTCATAACTGGAATGTAAATGGTAAAAATTCACCAACTTCTAATCAAATTATATATAGTGTTCGTGGACAATTTGCAATAAAACCCGATTGGCAAAAAGACATGCTTTTTAGAATAGCTGGTGGCTTGTACAACCAACCTCCATTTTATAAAGAATTAAGAGATTTTAACGGAAATGTAATTCCTTCTGTCAAAGCTCAAAAATCGGTACAAATTGTTTTAGGCCATGATTATAGTTTTAAATTATGGAAACGTCCTTTTAAGTTAATTTCGGAAATATATTATAAAAATTTAACTAATGTTAACACATATACTGTTGATAATGTTAAAATTAGATATAAAGCGGATAACAATGCTACAGGTTATGCAACTGGTATTGATGTTAGACTAAACGGTGAATTTGTTCCAGGAACACAAAGTTGGGTTAGCATTGGATTTTTAAAAACAGAAGAAAATTATAATCATTTAGGGTTTATTTCTCGTCCAACCGATCAACGATTTAAATTTGGAATGTTGTTTCAAGATTATGTTCCTAATATTCCAAATATTAAAATGTATTTAAATTTAGTATTTAATACCGGAGTTCCAGGAGGTTCTCCTTCTTATGC
>DGOU01000129.1:0-2333 GCA_002390165.1 Lutibacter sp. UBA4458 | reverse complement strand
CAATAGTCCTTTTCTAAAGAATTTTAAAGAATTTTCTATGGGTGTAGAAATTTTTAATATGTTTGATATTCAAAATTCTATAACAAATACTTGGGTTAGAGATGTGTACACCAAACAATTTTACGGCATACCAAATTATATGACCCAACGGATTTTTAATATTAAAATGGATGTTAAATTTTAACTATTTTAAAATTTGACTAGTATGTTCTTTGGTTTTAACCTTAGTAATAATATCTTCTATAATTCCGTTTTCATCAATAATAAAAGTAGTTCTATGAATTCCATCATATTCTCTGCCCATAAACTTTTTAGGTCCCCAAACGCCAAAAGCATTAATAACTTGTTTATCTTCATCTACCAATAATGGGTAAGGCAATTCATTTTTAATTATAAAATTTTGTTGACGTTTGGCAGAATCTGCACTTACGCCAAGCACCTGATAACCTTTAGCTAAAAATTGAGAATAATTATCACGTAAATTACAAGCTTCCATGGTGCAACCTGGCGTACTTGCTTTTGGATAAAAGAATAATACTAACTTTTTACCTTTATAATCCGTTGATTTAATGGTATTTCCATTTTGGTCTAATGTTTCAAATTTTGGGGCTTTATCTCCTATTTTTAATGTTATCATAATTTGTATTTTAGCTTTTTGTAAATATACTTAAAAAATGACCAAACAAGAAAGAGTTAAATTTGTAATAGACACCCTTGAAAAAATTTATCCTGAAGTTCCAATTCCTTTAAAACATAAAGATGCCTATACCTTATTAATAGCAGTTCTACTTTCCGCTCAAAGTACAGATGCAAGAGTAAATACCATAACACCAATATTATTTGCAAAAGCAGATAATCCATACGATATGGTAACGCTTTCCGTAGAAGAAATTAGAGAAATTATAAAACCAGTTGGTTTATCTCCAACCAAATCAAAAGGAATTTATGGTTTATCAAAAATTATTATTGAAAAATTTAATGGAAAAGTGCCACAAACTTTTGAAGATTTAGAAGCATTACCTTCGGTTGGACATAAAACAGCAAGTGTAGTTATGAGCCAAGCTTTTGGTTTTCCTGCTTTTCCTGTGGATACACACATTCATAGATTAATGTATCGATGGAATTTAAGTAATGGTAAAAATGTACAGCAAACTGAAAAGGATGCCAAGCGGCTATTCCCAAAAGAAATTTGGAATAAATTACATTTACAAATTATTTTTTATGGTAGAGAATTTTCTCCTGCTCGTGGTTGGAATATAGAAAAGGATATTATTACAAAAACAATTGGCAGAAAATCTGTTTTAAAATAAAAAACCCATTTTAGCTAGTAAAATGGGTTAAAAAAGAACATTAATTCAAATGTAATTCAATATAGTTTAAGTTGGTTTTAACTACTCTTAATTGCTTAGAGTAATTGAGCAAATATTGAATTATTTCTTCGCTAGGTTGCTCCTTAACAGGAGACTTTTCAGAGTAAAGTTTCATCATATATTATTGGTTTATAATAGTATAACGGCAAATATTTACTCTTAGTATATATTTTTATGAACTTACTAAAATAATTTGATGTTTTTCAATTAATTTTCTCAAATTAATCAGCGCATATCGCATTCTTCCTAAAGCGGTATTAATACTAACATCAGTACTTTCTGAAATTTCTTTAAAGCTCATGTCTTTGTACATTCGCATTACTAAAACTTCTTTTTGATCTGCAGGTAATTCTTCTACCAAATCTTTAACATCTCCCAATATTTGAGCTTTAATTATTTGGTTTTCAGCATTTAAAACATCATCACTTATTATTGAAAAGATATCAAATTCATCTGTATTATTAATTGTAGGAATTCTTTTTGAACGTCTAAAATGGTCTATAACTAAATTGTGTGCAATACGCATTACCCAAGGTAAAAATTTACCTTCTTCATTATAATTTCCTTTTTTCAACGTTTTTATTACTTTAATAAAAGTGTCCTGAAAAATATCTTCTGCAGTATCTTTATCTAATATTTTAGATAAAATAAAACTAAAAATTCGTTGTTTATGACGGTATATTAAAATCTCTAAAGATTTTTCATCACCATTAATATAATTGCTAACTAACACGCCGTCAGATTGTTTAGTACTTTTCATAATTGAAATACATTTAGGGGTTAAATTGGTTTGTATTTTATTTTAATTTATAAAAAGTAATGTTGTAGTATAGGCGTTCTTTTGTTTTTAAATGAGATTTCAAATATGCTATATTTTTTTTACAAAAACAAATTATTTTACACATAATCATTTAGTTAAAAATTAATTTATTGTAAGTATCTTTGCATTTATTCTTTTTTTTT
>DGOU01000122.1 GCA_002390165.1 Lutibacter sp. UBA4458 | reverse complement strand
TTATCTGGGGTAATGCTTATAGTTGGACTGATAAAACAAATATCGAATATTATCAAGAAAATAACATTAATTTTATTAAAGTTAGTGAATATAAAACCAGTGAACTTTATGGTGATTTTGTTTTTGTTATTATTTTTAAAGAAATTGATGGTAATTATAAAATGGAAAACGTTATCTATGAGTAGGAATAAAATCCCGCTCTTTTTATTTGCAGTTTACAAACATGCGGAGATGGTCACAGGCGGAAGAGGTTGACGCGCGGGTATCCAATTGTTTTGAAACGTTAACTATTCCGATATACTAACGTTATATAGAAGTAATACACATATGATCGGTGCCATTCGTTTACATGAGCGCATACTTCTGGGGTTATACGTTAGGCAATCCGTTCACCACGGAAGCACCGTTTGAAACCGAGGGGTAAATCCACGAACGTAATCATAACTGTTCCGTTTTGGATCACTTTTTCTGAAATAAACGGTCAAATCGAACCCGTTTAATTATCAAAATAAATAGCCAAAAGTAACCCAAATTAGCACCTCGTTTATGAGGTGCATTTATAATTAACAGAAAAGTTTATTTTTTAACAGGTAAAAATGGATATTATTGGTATAATAAATAATAGTGAACTAACGCAGCAGGTTAGTTCAAGAAGGTAGGATGTACTTTACATCAGTAATTAAGAAAAGGACTGTTTAGGAGGTGAGCAAAATAGATAAATTCACGAAATGGTTTATAGCTTCATTTATATTGGGGATTGTAGGGCTAATAGCAGTATTTTTCGTGGAAGAATTTGCAAGAGTAACTGGTGAATTCAATCGAAGCATCTTGTTCTTTAGCACTATAACTGTATTCATTTTAATTCTAATTTCGTTATTTAGTATTGTTAAAGCTAATTCAAATAGAATCAGAATTAGTTATTTCAGCATTTTTCGCCATAATTCCTTTAATAGCATTAGTAATAAATGGATTAATATTTACTGTTTATTTTGTAGGGAAGTAAAATGCTATTGTGAAGAATCTACTTAAACTAACGGATGCTATAGTTTAATAAGCGGAGATGAAAATTAGGCTTACTAAACTAGAAAAACACTGAGAAAATATTCAGTGTTTTTTCTCTTTTCCGATCACAAGTATTCATTTCCCAGTTTACAGGTTTCTTGTTTAATTTTTTCGGTTACTTTCGTCGATGCAATTCCACCCATCTTTATCATACGAATTAGATGCCTAAATACTCAGATTACAATCACAATTGTAATAGCAATAATTGACCTGTCAATAGTAGGTTTATTTTAAAGGTAAAATCAATAGAAACCTTGATATATCAATAAAAAATAGACAACTAATTGACTAGCTAATTGGGTGTCTATTTAGGGTTATGAATTAGAAAAAGTGATTCAAAACTGCATATGTAAGGTAAGTGAAAACGTTAATATCACGTTTTATTAAAATCACGAAATAATATAGTATAAAAAGAAAAGATTGATATAATGGTATAAAAAGGAAGTTTAATATGAATTTTACGATGGATGTTTCTGATGTTCTTTTGTATTTGAAATTAAAAAGAAAAGGAAAAAAACCGCTTTACTTAAAAGATTATAAAATGATGTTATATTTTCTAAAAAATTATGAAGAGGTAAAGGAATTTCTAAATGTTATAAATGAACTGAATATTAACCTGCCATATAAGTTTAAAGTTGGTTCATTGTTACATTTTATTGAAGATTATGAAGACTGTCTTGAGTTTAAGAATGAGATATTTCAAAATACAAAAAGAAAATATCGACCTATTTTTGGTCAACTAATATATTTGTCTAAATCAAAAGAGCAAGCACTCGAAATAATAAATGAAGCCAAAAAATATGACATTAATTTTGGTGTCGAAGCTTGGCTCGAAGTTTTTGATTCATTTGAAATTATTCAATCAAGAAAAAAACAATGGAGAGAATTTCAACTAAATAATTATAAAGATAAAGAATTTCCTTCTATGTATGAAGAATTTAATGTAATGAAATTGGAATATTTTAATAGCTTGTCATTAAAAAAATTACAAGAAGATTTGTTAGAGCAAAAGTCAGAAGATATGGATACTCGCAAAGCAGTCCAAACTTCTTTGTTTATTCGAAGCGTATATATTAAAGAATTTGCAAAAAAAGCAGCTCAAGGAATATGTCAATTATGCGAAAATCCTGCTCCATTTTCCAATAAACTAGGTGAGCCATTTTTAGAAGTTCACCATGTTAATTATTTATCTAAAGGTGGTAGCGATACCATAGATAATGTCATTGCCTTATGTCCTAATTGTCACAGGAAAATTCATTCTTTGGAGTTAGAAGAGGACTTTAAAAAAATATTAGAAAAGGCATTATCACATATGAATGTTAGGTAAATGTTTTTCTGAAAAGGAAAGCTTTTTGACGGGCATTTAGCTCGTCATTTTTTCTTTTTCAATATTAATTGCATAAAAATCGTCACCAGAAACTATTAGTTGCGTATAGTTTATAAGAAAGATAAATCTATGTATAAACTATTAACGATCAAATCTCGAACAGCAGCAGTTGGTTTTAGAAAAGAGTATGAGATGGATGTCTACTCATTAACAAAATAAAAACACCCTCGAAAGGAGAAAGAATAATCTTGGATTTCCTACCTTTAATAATTGCCCTATTTGCTTTGACTGCTTCAGTTGCGTCTTCTATTGCAGCCTTAATTAATTCAAATACAGCTAAAAACAATTTAAACGAAGTAATGGAAAATAATAGACGAGCATTGAGACCTTTTTTGATAATTAAGTCGAAGGAAATTAATTTAACATTCGATTCAGATGAGCCAAGACATTTATTTAACTGGGATTCAGAAACATTAATTTTTGATGACTATTCAATAACTTCTGTTTCTTACATTGAAATGTCTAATATCAGTAACGGAATAGCAAAAAATGTTTTAGTGAAAATCACAATTAGAAATGAAGATGCACTTATAAATGGAATTACTAACTCAGCTTCAGATTTAATTTTGGAAATATCCGAAGACAATCAACTTTATGTTACCTATGAACACATGATGTATGGAAATCACAGCTTTGATGTAGAACCTATATTTATGAAGTTCATAGCTGTGGAAAAAGGGGGAACATATAAAATACCTTTACCGTCTGCTTTCATCATTTTATATAATATGTTATTTCTCAATAATCCTGGCGTTAGAATAAATGATATGCCGTATTTAGAAATAATTATTGAACATGAAGATATTATTGGCACAAAATACAAACATGAATATATATTCTCCGCACATTCCTATCACGCAGTGAGTGGAGAAGTTAGTACAGTCAATGCTATTTTTGATATTAAAGAAAAAAATTAAAATTAATGATTACAGCTATGAATCGATTACTTGAACAAGGATTTTTAACTTAAGTCAGCAAGATATAACAAAGGGAGGGGAAATACACTGGAAAAGATTTTAGAAGGTAATTATGATTGGGTACCTATTGTAGGTGCGTTAATCTCATTAGTTGCTGTATTTGTTGCTATTGTGGCAGTTGTTATTCAATATAAACAATTCAAAAAGATACGAGAGCCAATTATTGCACCTGCAATGAGGAGTTTTGATTTGGAATTGCCTGAAACTCACTTAGATTGGGACACTGGAGAAAAGATCGATGACAAATTTTCCGAAACAACTGTACCCGTATATAATTACGGAGGAACTACAGCAATTAATATAAAGTATAGCTACAAACTTATTAATTTAGTTGAAGTAAAAGAAAGTTTAGACAATATCGTTGAATATGTCGATTATGAAATAAAGATAGATTCAATTGATGAAAAAGCTAAAGGTTCTTTTGATTTGTATTTTAGTAATACAAGAAAAAATAACATGCTTAGAATTCATAACATTAGGAGTTATATCAGAAGTAAAGATTTGATTAAACATGGTGAAAATATTGACATATTCTTGCCCAGTTATTTTTTAGTAATAATCAATTATAGTTTTCGATTATCCGCATTAGATGAAATAAAATTACCTGTATTAGAACTTACATTAAGATATAACGATGTTAACTATCAAGATTGGGAGGTAAAATACATAATAAAAATGGATGGAAGTTATAAATATAAAGGAAATCGCTTAGAATCTAGTTTTGTATCTGAATTTGTTAGTAAAAAAAGGATAAATTGGAAAGTTGAAAATGCTAAAGTAAAAATCTCAAAAGTGTTTAAACAAGGCATGATTCGATTGAAAATCTTGAAGAAGAAAGTGCATAAAAAGATGCTACCTTTACTCACTAAATTACGGCATAAATAAAAAAGGAGTGGAAAACTTGCCACTCCTTTTATTCATTCACATCAAAATTAGCTCTTATATACTCCATTTCATCATCATGAGACATAAATCCAGTAACGTACCAAATATTGCCCCCATCCATATACCATAAATTATTGTGGTCTCGAGCAGCCTTTAAAAAATCATTTTCGTGTCATCGTTTCAAAATTTCAACATACGTTTCTTCATGCTCGTATTTTCCAACTGCAAGTACATCAAGCAATCTTATTACACGTTTTTGAGTCAAAGAGCCTATGAAAAGAGTTTATACGACAGAGGTGCTAATATTGCTTTAATTAGTAAAGCTTTAGGACATTCAGATTTAGCAGTAACAACACATTTAGATATTGAAGTCGATGAAGTTGCAGAAAATTTAAGAGATTTTTTATAAATCAAGTTCCACGATACTGCCATTCGTTGGTGGTGGCTTTTTTATTTAAACGAGTAAATGTATCAGAACATAAGAAAACACCAACTACGATGAGCTGGTGGTCTTTCATGACTATTTTCGACTGAAGAATTTAGCGTACGAGTAAAAAACCATCCAGCTCAATATAATTGGCTTGACGAAAGATGAAGGAGTATCATAACGTCATGACGAATATGTAATCATGGGGGTATG
>DGOU01000225.1 GCA_002390165.1 Lutibacter sp. UBA4458 | reverse complement strand
CATGATGAACTCGTTTTTGATATGCATTTAACCGAAAAAAAGAAACTAATTTCTCTACTAAAAGAAACCATGGAAAATGCTTTTAAACTTTCCGTGCCATTAACGGTAGATATTGGAGAAGGAAATAACTGGTTAGAAGCACATTAAAATAATGAAAAATGAAAAATAGATTGTTTACTGTTTGGTTTCAAGACTTTAGCTTTGAAACCACAGGACTTTTAACCGTCAACCTTTCAAACTTTTAACTCATTTTTTAACTTCAAAAATTATCCTTAACATACTGTTTGTTATATAAATAATAGTTTGTACATTTGCACTCCCTTTTTAGGGAACAAAAATAAATGTTTAACTATAACAAAGAATTTAATTGTGAATACATTAAGTTACAAAACAGTATCAGCAAACAAAAATACCGTTACTAAAGAATGGGTATTGGTTGATGCAGACGGTCAAACGTTGGGTCGTCTAGCTTCTAAAATAGCAATGCTAATTAGAGGTAAAAACAAACCAAATTACACTCCTCACGTAGATTGTGGAGACAATGTAGTGGTTATCAACGCGGAAAAAATTACATTATCTGGTAAAAAATGGAGTGACAAAACTTATATTCGTCACACTGGTTACCCAGGCGGTCAAAGATCATTAACTGCTAGTGAAATTTTTCAAAAAGATCCAATCAAACTGGTTGAAAAAGCAGTAAAAGGAATGTTACCTAAAAACAAATTAGGTAGTGCATTATACAGAAATTTATATGTATATGCAGGTGCTGAACACAAACAAGAAGCTCAATCACCAAAAGCTATTAACCTTAACGATCTTAAATAATGGAAACAATTCACAAAATAGGTAGAAGAAAAACAGCTGTTGCTCGTATTTATGTTTCTGAAGGAAAAGGAAATATTACTGTAAATAAAAAGGATTATAAAAATTACTTTACTACAGCAACTTTACAATATAAAATTATGCAAGCGCTTAACTTAACAGATAATGCAAATACTTTTGACATTAAAGTTAATGTTTATGGTGGCGGTGTAACAGGACAAGCTGAAGCAATTAGATTAGCTATTTCTAGAGTTTTAGTAGAACTAAATCCTGAAAACAGAACAATTCTTAAACCAGAAGGATTACTTACAAGAGACCCAAGAATGGTTGAACGTAAAAAATTCGGTCAAAAGAAAGCAAGAAAAAAATACCAATTCTCAAAACGTTAATCGTTTTAGAAAATTATTTTGCCAATTTAATTGGCAGTTCATTGAAATTAAAATTAAACAAGTTGTCGTTGAATCAGTCAATGACTGTAAAAAGTTTAGCATCCAAATAGGGAAGATCGGTTTTCCGCTACTTCCCTATTGCTAACTCAACGGAACGTAAACTAAATACAAATGACAAATATTGAAATTAAAGATTTACTAGACGCAGGTGTACATTTTGGTCACCTAACTAGAAAATGGGACCCAAACATGGCTCCTTACATTTATGGAGAACGCAATGGTGTTCACATAATTGACCTTTACAAAACTGCTGCAAAAATTGAAGAAGCTTCTGAAGCTTTAAAAAAAATAGCAGCTTCTGGTAGAAAAATACTTTTTGTAGCTACCAAAAAACAAGCAAAAGAAATTATTTCTGAAAATTCTAAAAGCGTTAACATGCCTTTCATTACAGAAAGATGGCCTGGCGGAATGTTAACTAACTTTGTTACAATTAGAAAAGCCGTTAAAAAAATGTCATTAATTGACAGAATGAAACAAGATGGTTCATTTGACGCACTTTCTAAAAGAGAAAAATTACAAATTAACCGTCAACGTGAAAAACTAGAAAAGAACTTAGGTTCTATTAACGATATGACACGTTTGCCTGGTGCAATTTTTGTAATTGATGTAAAAAAAGAACACATTGCAATTGCAGAAGCAAAAAAATTAAATATTCCAATTTTCGCTATGGTAGATACAAATTCTGACCCTAGAGGAATTGATTATGTGATTCCTTCTAATGATGATGCCTCTAAATCAATAGCTAAAGTATTAGGTTTTGTTACTGAAAATATTGCTGAAGGTTTAGCGGATAGAAAAGCAAGTAAAGAAAAAGCTGCTGAAGCAAAAGACGCTAGTAAAGCTAAAGTAGAAAAAGCAAAGGAAGCAAAAGAATCAAAATAAAAGTTTAATACTTGAAAATTATTTTCAATAAAAAATAAAATAAAATGGCAAAAATTACAGCCGCTGAAGTTAATAAATTAAGAAAATCTACCGGAGCTGGTATGATGGACTGTAAAAATGCACTTGTTGAAGCCGAAGGTGATTTTGACAAAGCAATTGAAATTTTACGTAAAAAAGGACAAAAAGTTGCAGCAAAAAGAGCAGACAGAGATTCCTCTGAAGGTGCTGTTATTGCAACCGTAAATAATAACAGCACTCAGGGTGCTATTATTTCTTTAAATTGTGAAACTGATTTTGTTGCTAAAAATGATAATTTTGTTGCCTTAGCTAAAGAATTTGCAGAAATTGCATTAAACGCAAACTCTAAAGAAGAATTTTTAAATACTGATTTTGGAGGAATGACCGTTGCTGAAAAATTAGTTGAGCAAACTGGAGTTATTGGTGAAAAATTAGAAATTGGAGGTTTTGAAAAAGTTTCTGGAGAATTTGTAGGTTTTTACATTCATGCTGGTAATAAAATTGCTGCAATTACTGCTTTATCTGCTAATAATGATAATGCACAACAAGTAGCAAAAGATATTTCTATGCAAGTTGCAGCAATGGGAGCAACAACTTTATCTTATAAAGATTTAGACCCTGCATTTGTAGCTTCTGAAACAGAAGCAAGAATTGCGGTTATAGAAAAAGACAATATTGAACTTGGAAGATTAGGAAAAACATTAAAACATGTACCTACTTTTATTTCAAGAATGCAATTAACAGATGAAATTATAGCAAAAGCTCAAGAAAATTTAAAGGCGGAATTAAAAGCGGAAGGAAAACCTGAAAAAATTTGGGATAGAATTCTTCCTGGTAAATTAGAAAGATTCATTTCTGATAATACTACTTTAGACCAAGAATTATGTCTTTTAAATCAAAACTTTATTAAAGACGAAAAAGAAACAGTTGCCAAATATGTACAATCAAAAGGCGTTGAAGTAACTGATTTTAAACGTGTATCTTTAGTATAAGTCGCATTTAAAATAAAAATTTAAAAAGTCTCATTCTCTATGGATGAGACTTTTTTTATGCTTTTTTTAATCCTAATTTATGACCAGCAATTGCATAATATAAAATTATAAGGTAACAGGGTAATAAAATCCAATATCCTGAATTTGCCGCCTCTGCACTTGCTACAACTTCACTAATTCCTTTAGCAATCAATTCTGCTTTGTTATAATCAACAATCCAACCATATAATGGAGGAATTATTGCTCCACCAGAAATAGCCATAATTAATAATGCCGATGCAGTTTTCGTAAATTTACCAAGTCCTTTTAAGGTTAACGGCCAAACAGCTGGCCAAACTAAAGCATTTGCAATTCCTAATGCAGCTACAAATAGAACAGACACAAATCCTGTAGTAAAAACAATACAAAAAGTCAACATAATACCCAAAACTGCGCTTATTTTTAAAGCTTTTTCCTGACTAATATATTTTGGAATTAAAAATACTCCTAGCGCGTATGTTACAACCATAGCCATTAGTGTAAACGTTGTAAAAAATCTGGCATCTGTAGCTGGAAATCCTAAAGAAATTCCGTAAGCAATAATAGTATCACCGGCTACAACTTCTGCTCCTACGTACATAAACAACGTTAACACGCCTAACCATAAATGTGGAAATTGAAAAATGCTCGTCTTAGAAGTTTCACCTTCTTTTATATTTTCCATAGGAGCTGCTTCCACATGTGGTAAAGGTGCTTTTCTTATTAAAATACCAAGTATAAATAATACAATAGCCATTAAAATATAAGGCATAACCACACTGCTTGCCATTTCATCTAATAATTTAGCCTTTTCAGAGGCACTTACAAGGCTTAATTTATCCTTTATAGTATCAATTCCAGACAATAAAATAGTTCCAAAAATTAAAGAACCTAATGCTCCAGCTACTTTATTTGCAATCCCCATAATTGCAATTCGTTTTGCGCCACTTTCAATTGGTCCTAAAATAGTTATATATGGATTTGAGGCTGTTTGCAATAAGGTCATTCCCATTCCTTGAATAAAAATTCCTGATAAAAACATCCAATACGTTCTAGCTTCTGCTGCTGGAATAAAAACTAAAGCTCCTAATGCCATAATAATTAACCCTAATGACATTCCTTTTCTAAATCCTATTTTATTAATAATATAAGAAGCTGGCAATGCCATTACTACAAAAGAAATATACGATGCAGATGCTACAAAAAAGGATTGAGCTGAAGTTAATTCACTAATAGTTTTCATAAATGGAATTAAAGCGCCATTAATCCAAGTAACAAAACCAAAAATAAAAAATAATCCTGCTATAATTATAATTGGAATAGTAAAGTTTTTTTTCTGAATAGTAGAATATGTTGGGTCGCTCATTATTAATATAATTTTATAATATCTTTTTAAAAAATTAAAAGCCAATATACAAAATTATAAAATGCTTAATTTTTAATTCTTATCAATTTATAAATAACATTATTATCCGTGTAAACATCCCTAAAATCTATATAAACAATCCCTATAAATACTAACAACTATTTATTATATTTGCATAACTTTCAAATAAATTATGGCTTATAAAAGAATTTTATTAAAATTAAGTGGAGAAGCGCTGATGGGCGATAGACAAAGCGGCATTGACCCAGAAAGATTGGCAGAATACGCTCAAGAAATTAAAAATATTGTAGACAGAGGCATAGAAGTTGCCATAGTTATTGGTGGAGGAAATATTTTTAGGGGCGTTGCTGGTGCTAGTAATGGTATTGACCGAGTACAAGGAGATTATATGGGAATGCTTGCAACTGCAATAAATGGATTAGCCCTGCAAAGTGCAATTGAAGCTGCTGGAATAAAAACAAGGTTACTTACTGCAATTAAAATGGAACAAGTTGCTGAGCCATTTATAAAAAGAAGAGCGGTAAGGCATTTAGAAAAAGGACGTGTAGTAATTTTTGGCTGCGGAACAGGAAATCCTTACTTTACAACAGATACAGCTGCTGTTTTAAGAGCTATTGAAATAGGCGCTGAAGTAATTTTAAAAGGAACAAGAGTAGATGGAATTTATTCATCTGATCCTGAAAAAAATAAAGATGCAACAAAATTTGAGTCTATTACTTATAAAGATGTTATGACAAAAGGCTTAAAAGTTATGGATATGACTGCATTTGCACTTAGTCAAGAAAATAATTTGCCTATTGTAGTATTTGATATGAATACCCAAGGAAACCTTGAAAAAGTTGTTTCTGGTGAAAATATTGGTACAAAGGTTGATAAATAATTTCCTATAATTAAACTTTTCAATTATGAATGAAGAACTAAAATTTATTGTTGATAGCACTAAAGAGCTAATGCAAAATGCTACTTTGCATTTAACAGAAGAATTTCGAAACATTAGAGCTGGTAAAGCTACACCTTCTATGTTAGGCAGTGTAACTGTTGAATACTACGGTTCTCAAACGCCTTTAACTCAAGTTGCAAATGTTAGCACTTTAGATGCACATACTATTACTGTTCAACCTTGGGAAAAACATCTTTTACACGATATAGAAAAAGCCATTATGATTGCTAATTTAGGTTTTAACCCAATGAATAATGGTGAAGTGGTTATTATAAACGTTCCTATTTTAACGGAAGAGAGAAGACTACAACTTTCAAAACAGGCAAAATCTGAAGCTGAAAATGCTAAAGTAAGTATTAGAAATAGTAGAAAAGATGCTATGAACGAAATTAAGAAAGTAGAAGCTTCTGAAGATATGCAAGGGAATACAGAAATTGATGTTCAAAAACTAACCGATAAATACATTTCTGAAGTAGACGAACTTTACAAGTTAAAAGATGTAGAAATTATGAAAGTATAAGGTTATCCCTAACCTTAAAAAAAGTGAAAGCACTCCATCGAGTGCTTTTTTTATTAACCTATATTTGCATAGCTAACTTTCAATTATTGAATGAAAAAAATATTTTTATTAGCATTATTATTTCCTTTTATTGCTTTTTCTCAATATCAGATAAGCGGTAAGGTTATTAACCATAAAACCAAAAAACCATTAGTTTTTGCAAATATAATGGTAAATAAAACAAATGGTACTTTAACCGATATTGATGGTTTT
>DGOU01000079.1 GCA_002390165.1 Lutibacter sp. UBA4458 | reverse complement strand
GAGCTTTTAAGCCTTCTTTAAAAACGATATTTCCCATAAAAACATGAGTTTCATCCCATAAATTTGCATCTATAAAACTCTGAAGGGTTTGGGCTCCTCCTTCAATTATTACAGATTGGATTTCGTATTCATATAATTTATTACAAATTTGATTTGGTACATTTTCAGCAAAATCTATTTCTTCAAAAATTAAGTTTTTACTAGAATCTAAACCTTTTTTCTCCGTTAAAATAATGGTTTCTACTTCACCATTCATAACCATATAAGATTTAGAAATTTTTAATGCTCTATCTAAAACTATTCTAATAGGATTCTCCCCTTTCCAACTTCTTGCAGTTAAACTCGGATTATCATTTAAAACTGTATTTGTACCAACTAAAATTGCTTGCTCTTCTGCTCTTGTTTTATGAACTAATTGCCGAGAATATGAATTCGAAATCCAATTTTGAGAAATCGCTTTATTATTTCGTAATTTATCAATAAATCCATCTTTAGTTTCCGCCCATTTTAAAATAATATACGGTCGTTTTTTATTATGAAAAGTAAAAAATCGTTTATTTAAATTAAAACATTCCCGCTCTAAAACACCAACTATAACTTTGCAACCATTATTTTTTAAATGCGCCACACCTTTTCCACTTACTTTACTATTAGAATCTACAATTCCAATTACCACATTTTTAATGTTATTTTTGACAATTAAATCGGCACATGGTGGTGTTTTACCATAATGAGAACAGGGCTCTAAGCTTACATAAATAGTTGCTTTTTTAAAAAGCGATTTATCTTTAACCGAATTAATTGCATTCACCTCTGCATGTGCTTCCCCAGCCTTTCTGTGCCAACCTTCGCCAATTATAACATTATCAACCACAATTACACTGCCAACCATAGGATTTGGATAAGTGGTTCCAATGCCATTTTTTGCTAACTGAATGCACCTTTTTATATATTTTTCGTGTATATTCACAGCACAAAAATAACATAATTAAATGACTCGCAACAATTTCAAAATCAGAGAAATTAAACAAGAAGACAATCCGAAAATAGCAAAAGCTATTAGAGATATTTTGATTGAATTTGGTGTTCCTAAAGTAGGAACAGCCTATGCAGATACGTTATTAGACACGCTTTTTGAGACATATAATATGCCAAATGCTATATATTTTGTTATTGAAAAAGAAGGTGAAATTTATGGAGGTGCAGGAATTAAACATTTAGACCATTACGATGGAAATATTTGTGAATTACAAAAAATGTATTTTTTGCCAGAAGCACGTGGTATTGGTTTAGGAAGTAAAATGATGAATATTTGTTTGCAAAAAGCAAAAGAATTTGGATTTGAAAAATGTTATTTGGAAACCCTTCCTTACATGCAAGATGCTAGAAAATTATATAAAAAAGTGGGTTTTAAAAATTTAGATGAACGTATGGGCAATACAGGCCATTATTCATGTAACTTATGGATGCTTAAAGACTTATAATGATTATTACAGATTTTAAAATACATTTTTTTAAAGAACTTGAAACGCTTTATCCAAAAACTGAAATTCAGTCTTTTTTTAACTTACTTATGCAATATCAGTTAAAATTGTCTCGTGTAGATATTGCTTTAAGTCCACAATTAAAAATTACAAAATCCGATTTATCCCTTTTAAAAACCGCTTTAAAAAAATTAAAAAAACAAATTCCAATTCAATATATTATTGGCGAAACTGAGTTTTACGGATTACCATTTAAAATAAATTCATCCGTATTAATTCCAAGACCGGAAACGGAAGAATTAGTAGCATGGATGCTATCCGATATCTCATCAAAAAGCAAAATAAATATTTTGGATATTGGAACTGGTAGCGGATGCATAGCTATTTCGTTAGCCAAAAGCCTTCCCAATGCAAACGTTTATGCAATAGATATTTCTTCAAAAGCTATTAAAACAGCAAACCAAAATGCTAAAAATAACAAGGTTAATGTGACTTTTATAGAAGAAAATATTTTAACCGCAAATAAGTTGCCTAAAAAATTTGATGTTATTGTCAGTAATCCTCCTTACGTTCGAGAACTGGAAAAAAATAAAATGCAAAATAATGTTTTACAAAATGAACCACACGTTGCCTTATTTGTAAAAGATGAAAATCCGCTTTTATTTTATAATAAAATAGCAGATTTAGCTAAAAATTATCTTTCAAAAAATGGAATACTCTATTTTGAAATCAATCAATATTTAGGGAAGGAAACTCTAGAATTATTAACATTAAAAGGATTTAAAAATGTCGAAATTAAAAAAGATATTTTTGGTGCAGACAGAATGCTAAAAGCAACTATACTTTAAAAAACTAAATTCGATTTATTTAAGATATCTTTGCCAAATGGCAATAAATAAAAAAAATCAGAAAGAAATCCTTATTAAATTAGGTATTGAAAAGTTAAATCAAATGCAAGAAGATGCCCAAAAAGCAATTTCTTCTAATTCTGAAATCATTTTATTATCCCCTACAGGAACAGGCAAAACCTTAGCTTTTTTATTACCTATTATTGCAGATATCCATCCAAAAATTAAAAACATACAGGTTTTAATTCTTGTTCCTTCCAGAGAACTTGCCATTCAAATTGAACAAGTTATTAGAGAAATGGGAAGCGGTTACAAAGCCACCGCAGTTTACGGAGGAAGATCGGGTTCAAAAGATAAAATAGAACTGAAACATCCACCAACCATTCTCATTGGCACACCAGGAAGAATTTCAGATCATATAAACAGAGGAACAATTGACATCCAACAAATTAAAACATTGGTATTAGATGAATTTGACAAATCATTAGAAATTGGTTTTGAAGATGAAATGAAGGATATTTTAAAAAATTTAGTTGCTGTTCAAAATAAAATACTAACGTCTGCAACTCAAAAAGTTAAAATACCATCTTTTATGGAACTCAAAAAACCAAAAAGATTAAATTATTTAAGCAACAAAGTAACAAACTTAAAACTTAAAACCATTGTTTCGCAACAACAAGACAAATTAGATTCCTTAGAAAAATTGTTAAATTTTAATAGTAAAGGCTGTGGAATTATATTTTGTAACTTTAAAACGAGTATTCAAATTGTAAGTGATTTTCTGTATAAAAACCAAATAGCTCATGGTTGTTTTTACGGTGATTTAGAACAAATAAATAGAGAACGATCTTTAATAAAATTTAGAAATGGAACTTATAAAATATTAGTTGCCACGGATTTAGCCGCTAGAGGAATTGACATCCCAGAAATGAATTTTATTATTCATTATGAATTACCTAC
>DGOU01000188.1:411-3451 GCA_002390165.1 Lutibacter sp. UBA4458 | reverse complement strand
AAGTTTACGTTTATTCCTACGTTATTTTGGGGAACATTGTTCTTTGTACAATCTATTGGAGCATCTACTTTTATTTTAAGAGAATTTTTATTAATATAAATGAAGTAAAATTATAGAATCTATTTTATCAATTTTTGAAGTTCAGCTAAAATAGTTTAATTAAACAGAAAATAAAGAGTACGATAATCTAACTTGCCGTACTCTTTGTAAAAACAAACATATTAGTAGATGTTTGTTTTTGTTTTTTATTCTTTTCCATAGATTAGTATCCCATCTTTATCGTAGGCATTTAGAAGAACTGGCAATTTTACCTCATCATCATAGGCGTGATACCATAACCATACACCTTGATACCTTATCTTATTTGGCTGCATATCATTATCACCAGTTATTAAAATCGATTGTACTTCTTCCGTAGATAATCCCCATAAAAGTGTATCTGAAGCCTTCCATAACAATGGGTCATCCGGGGGGAATTCATTTAAATCTAAAATCCCTGTTCCTACCTTCACAAGACTTAGTTCGTCGTTAACTTTTGCATACCTTAAATTGTTTTCATCTTTGAAGAACACTAAGTCGTTATTGTTATCTATAAATACTATCTCGTTACAATTCACCCCATCCTTACTTAATTCTTTGCATATCTTTACATCTAATGAAGAAATATTATTAAATAAAAAAAATACTAAAGAAATGAGCAATAAAAATATTAATATTGAAAGCAACCATACAGTTTTAATCTTCAAAAATTCATCTCCTTGCTGAAAGATTTATATAATAANNTTTCTATTTTAATAAGTATACGTAACAAAAATTACATCATCAAGTAAATTTTAAACCTTGATGATGTAATAATCGTTTTTAATCTCCATTTGGATAATTATTAAGATAATTTTTGTTCAATTATTTAGAATGGAAGCGATGAGTAATTAGTTGTTTTCCAATTATTCCCTGAACCACTAAAAGTTAGACCAATAGATGTTAGACCTATAGTGACACCAGTAATATTAATTCCGCTCCAAGTATGAGTGTATTGAGAATTAAAATTTACTGTTTTTCCAACTGGTTTACTATCATACCATCTGAAAAACATCCATGATGTACCTTTATGGGCAGAATAAGATTTTCCATTTGAATTGTCATCAAAAACTCGATGAAAACCATAAGCACTTCCTTCTCCAGCGCTAGTTGGGGAGTATTTAGCTCCATTATAATCATATGAAGTAATATGGGAGTCAAAAAGAGAAATCCTTTCTTGAGAAACTTGAATCCCGATTCCATCTCTGCCCTTGTTATTATTATCAGGATTAACTACGTTCCATTGCCAATTCGTAGAAGCAACATAAGACTGACTGTCATTATCGTAGTATACTGTAGGCTTAGATACGCTTGCTTGAGTATTCGTGGATAAAGGCTGAATGATAGAGTTTTGTTCATTATCACTAATTTTTTCTAAACCTGCAATTTCTAAAGAATTGTTTTGATAGTACTCTAGTTCAGCTGAAACGCCTTTAAATTTAGATAAAGAGTTACTTGTTGCAGTTCCGAACTCACNNCTGTTTTAACAATTCTTTTTCAGCTAAATCCGTTTTGATTTTGAGTTCTTCTATCTTCTCAAAATAACTATTAATCTCTTTTGTACGTTGAGCTAACGTTTCTTGAAAATCAATAGGAAGTGTACTTAAATCTACTTGTCCAGCAGGTAATTTTAAGTCTTTAAAATTATCCTTTTCACTCGCAAAAGCTTGTGTAGGTAATAGTAGGACTAATGCAAATGCACTAGCTAATAATTTTTTCTTCATAAACAATTCCCTCCAATATTATTGTTATTTAATAGGTTTTCCACGAGTAATTATTAGCCTTCCAACCTTTTGAAGTAACTGAGAACGTACCCGCAAAATCTGAAGAACCTGCAGCTGCACCAGNNAAGTGTTGTGCTAGACCAAGTATGGGCGTACTGACCATTGAAATTCACTGTTTTTCCAATAGGCGTACCGTTATAGTATCTGAAAAACATCCAGGATGTACCACTATGGGCTGTATAATTACGAGATATATTAGCATCATCAAACATTTGATAATATCCATATGCAGAAGTTTCAGAGGTTTTACTTGGACTATATTTCTTACCATTGTAATCGAATGTAGTTAGATGGTCTTCTAAAACTGAAACCTTTTCTTGATTTACTCTCAGTCCAAATCCATCCCATGAACCATTGTTATTATCGGGATTAATTGTGGACCAATTCCAACCACTAGATAACACATAACTTGACATATCGTTATCATAATAGACTGTAGGTGCTTTTACAGTAGCTTGGCTATTCGTTGACATTGGCTGTATTAATGTATTTGGGAAACTTTCATTTAATTTTTCAAGGCCAGCAATTGCTAATGAATTATTTTCATAATATTCAATCTCATTGTTAATTTCAATTATATGAAACTTATTTATAGATGCCGAACCACTCTTCTTATTACTTAACATTTCTGTTTCAGCTAGTCTGGCTTTGATCTTAAGTTCTTCTAACTTTTCAAAATAATCGTTAATCTCTTCTGAACGTTTAGACAATTTTTCTTNNAAATTCAATTGGTAGTTTACTTAAATCTACTTGCCCTGCAGGTAATTCTAAGTCCTTGAAATTATCCGTTTCATTTGCAAAAGCTTGATTAGGTAATATGAGCGATAATACAAATAGACTAGCTAATAATTTCTTCTTCATAATTTATTTGTCCTCCTAATAGTATTTAAAGTCATATGATTATTTTCAGAAACCTATTAACCTTAGTTCAAGAATCGATATTATTAATTCACTCACATCTTTCACATTAAGGCTGCATTAAATTTCTTCACAAGCTGGACAACATTTCAATGATTCCCATCTATTGGTTTATTTTCATTGATGGTAAATGAGTGTGTTGAGTTCGCTGAATGAGAAGCATGAGTATTTAAATTACCTGAAATATTAACGAATAGACCGAAAGCTACTATTAAACTAATGACTATATTCCTCTTTTTTTTCATAATGACCTCCTTTTA
>DGOU01000188.1:0-289 GCA_002390165.1 Lutibacter sp. UBA4458 | reverse complement strand
TACGGTAAAAGAATTAGCAAATAATCTTTGTGATGAATCCACTTTATATAGGCTAGAGCAAGGAAAACAAGTACCCAGATTAGAAATACTAAATGATATTTGCCTGAAATTAGAGATTCCATTTGCAGCATTATTTTCTGTAAATGAAGAAGTAGATAAGTTGAAAATTCTTTGTAGGGAATCGATCTATTTGGAAGATTATTTATTACTAGAAATTGCATTAGATGAATGCGATAAAGTGTCAGAAAAAATAAGTTCAGTGTACGCTAAAGAAGAGTTTAGAAAGTTT
>DGOU01000069.1:837-2677 GCA_002390165.1 Lutibacter sp. UBA4458 | reverse complement strand
ATATTTTGCGTTGCAACCGAATTAAAATAACTTTTGGCGAATGAAAGATAATAAATTGCATCTAAAACATTTGTTTTTCCTACCCCGTTATTCCCTACAAAACAATTTATTTTATCCTCAAAATCAAAAGATTGTGTCTCAAAATTCTTAAAATTGATAAGGTTTATTCTTTTTAAATTCATTTTATCTTTTTAGCCGGATAAAATTATTGAAAATAAATGAAAAATTAGCTTGAAATGGATTTTTACTTTTCAATTAAATATTCTACTTTTGCGCCTACAAATTATACAAGTTAATGGCAACATATAAAAAAACAGGTAGTAAATTAAAAAAAGGAGATAAAACAGTTGTAAATAAATCTACAACAGCTGAAGTTTTTAATACCTTAGATGAAACAGCAACTAAATCTGAAAAATGGGTTAAAAAAAATGAAAAAATGCTTTTTGTTTTATTAGCACTTGTTGTTGTTGTTATTTTAGGAACTATTGGTTACCAAAAATATATTAAAGGTCCACAAGAAAAAGAAGCTGCAGATGAGTTGGCTTTTCCTAAAGCATATTTTCAAAAAGCAATTACCAATAATGTTGCTGCAGACAGTTTGTACACTTTAAGTTTAAATGGTGCAGATGGCAAATATGGTTTTATTGATATAGCAAAAGAATACAGTGGTACTAAAGCTGGAAATTTAGCAGATTATTATACTGGTATTTCTTATTACAAATTAAAAAATTACGAAAAAGCAATTGATTATTTAGAAAAATTCTCTTCTGATGATGAAATATTAGGCCCTATTGCAAAAGGAACTATGGGTGATATATTTTCAGATATTAATCAACCAGAAGATGCTTTAAGTTATTATTTAAAAGCAGCGAATTTAAAAGATAATAATTTTTCTACTCCTTTATATTTATTTAAAGCAGGTAATACTGCTATGGATATAAATAAATTTGACAAAGCCTTAAAAACTTTTAACAGAATTAAAAAAGATTATCCAAATTCTGAAGAAGCTAAAAATATTGATATTTATATAAGTAAAGCAACCTACGCATCTGAAAATTAAGATGTAATGGCTACTACTAATCTATCAGACTATAACAAAAATAACATCCCAAATGCGAATAATTTTCGGTTTGGGATTGTTGTTTCTGAATGGAATCCTGACATTACAGAAAATCTTTTTAAAGGAGCAAAAGAAACCTTAGAATTACACGGAGTATCTTCCACCAATATAAAACGATTAAATGTACCTGGCAGTTTTGAGCTTATATATGGTTGCAAACACTTAGTTAAAACTCAAAAATTTGATGCAATTATTGCAATAGGAAATGTTATTCAAGGAGAAACAAAACATTTCGATTTTGTTTGTAGCGGTGTTACTCAAGGCATTAAAGATTTAAATATTTTATTTGATACACCCGTAATATTTTGTGTTTTAACGGATAACACTAAACAACAATCTATAGATCGCTCTGGTGGAAAACACGGAAACAAAGGTGTAGAATGTGCAATTGCAGCTATAAAAATGGCAGCTTTAAGATAGATTTAACACCGTACTTATTCACAAAACTTGACCACAACATCAGAATTGAGTAATTTTGATTTTTACCATTTAAATTAAATTTATGTTTGGCAAATTATTTAAGCCACGTGCTCATTACGTTTTTGATTATAAACCTCGTTATTATAACGAGCGTAAAGAACGTATTCAGCAATTAGAAAAAAAATATAGCAAATCCAAAACTTCTGATGAAGAAGTTAATAAAATTAAATTGGTCAAAAATAATTTAAAAAATAGTTGGGTAAAAAGTAAACATACCACTACAAATAGAGGTGTAGTATT
>DGOU01000069.1:0-677 GCA_002390165.1 Lutibacter sp. UBA4458 | reverse complement strand
GGTAAAATTCTAATTCAAGTAATTGATAACGGTTGTGGCATGAGTATAACAGATGCTCGACTTTGTTTTGAACGACACGCAACCTCTAAAATAAAAAAAGCGGAAGACTTATTTAATTTACACACTAAAGGTTTTAGAGGAGAAGCTTTAGCATCTATAGCTGCGGTATCTCAAGTGGATTTAAAAACTAACCAAACCGAAGATCAAGCAGGAACTCATATTAGAATTGAAGGAAATAAAGTAGTTTATCAAGAAACCATAGCCTATCAAAAGGGTTCTTCAATTTCTGTTAAAAATTTGTTTTATAATATTCCGGCCAGAAGAAATTTTTTAAAGTCGAATAGTATTGAAACACGACATATTATTAATGAATTTCAGAGAGTTGCACTAGCTCATCCATCTATTGCTTTTTCATTTTATCATAATGAAAGTGAAGTTTATATATTAAATTCTGGTAATTTAAGACAACGAATTGTTGCCATACTTGGTAAAAAAACCAATGAAAAATTAGTTCCTATCCTTGAAAAAACAGAGGTAGTTGAAATTGAAGGGTTTGTTACTAAGCCAGAGTTTGCTAAAAAGAAAAGAGATGAACAATTCTTTTTTGTAAATAATCGATTTATAAAAAGTCCATATTTAAATCATGCAGTTCAAAGTGCTTTTGAAAATTTAATTGC
>DGOU01000089.1 GCA_002390165.1 Lutibacter sp. UBA4458 | reverse complement strand
TATAAAGTTCTTCTTGCACTCCAATTAATAAATCTCTATAGTCCGTCTTGTAATCGAGCTTTGTCGGAAATACTTCAATTTGAACATTTAATAGGGTCTTATCCTCCTCGCGTATTTCAAAAGAAGAGTAACCTACTTCATTTTGGAAATGTAAAGTTCCAGATAAAAAGTTCATTCGTGTTGACTTTGTTACCGCTTCTTTGAAAGGAGCATATTCATGATAAAAAGATACTTCATGACCTTGTACAGGCTCAATAAAAAATTGATAATAACCATTTTCAAAAAATATGGGAGGTAAGCCTTGTTCTTTATACGTTACTAATTTACCGGTACGGGCATCTAGGATTTCCGTTTTTACTTGATCAACTAAACCAAGTGCACTAATACGAAACTGCATCTTATCTTCTACACTATAAGGTACGAAGCGATTTTGGTAACGGTCAAAATTCAAATCCCCTTTTACTACTAACGTAAAAGCATCTGTCTTTATACAAAGTAGCTCAATGTTTTTATGCAATCCAGAAGGAAGTGAATCCATCCTTTAACCTCTCCTTCATCTCCTCTACTTTTGCATAACTTCTAGGATATGTTTGCTTTTGACCCTCTACTGTTTGTTCGGTCCACAATGCCTTTAAGCTATTTAGTACAACCTCAACTTCTTGACCTCCACTAATACGCGGTAAAATCTTTTGCATATAACAGAAGTCCAACGCTTCATTTTCGCTTAGTAAATTTGCTTCTTTGTTATGAACCATATAAAAACAAATCTCATCACGAACACGATAGCCCACTTGTGCATTTATTTTCGATAAAGGTATGTTTATCGCTTCAATATCTTTTGAAATTTCTTCAACCATTTCTTGATGTTTAGTAAACACATCAATTAAGTGAATGTAACTTGCCTCTATATTGTCATTAGAAATTACTTTTGCTGGTTCTTTTTCAGTTACCCCTTTTAGAAAATCAAAATGACTCAGTTCGATTTGATTAAATTCGATCGTATTCGCACGATCTAACACCTTTTTACTAAACGGATGTGTTGTTTCATCCATATTGACCGTTCCGATAATATATAAATTATTTGTTAAACGTAGGGGACCGCCGACAGATTCGCCAAGTGCCTCTTTTTGATAAAGAATCGGATCAACTAGATTGGAAGAAACAACTTTTCCATCAAGACCTTTTTTGCGACTTTCCATTACACTCAGTACATCACTGAAGTAATACTCTACTCGAGCCAAGTTCATCTCATCTAGTAATGCAAAATGGGGTAAGTCTGGATAATTCATCGCATGCTCAATTAACTCTGCCAGAGGACCCTTTTTGTATTCCTCTTGTAGCGATAAGTATCCAAGCAAATCCGAGCTATCGCTCCAATCAGGACGCACTGGTATCATCTTAAATTGCCCATTATCTTCCGTCGCTCCCACACTATTCGCAAACAACTCCACAATCTTCGTTTTCCCTGTTCCTGAAATCCCAGAAATAATAACAAATGGTTTGCTGCGAAGTGATAAGTAAAAATTATTTAAATCTTCTTTTGAATAATAGAATCCGTGTGATTTTATGTAAGTGTTAATGTGAGTGAGTAGGTCATTTGCAGGTAAAATAACCTTAACCCCATCCTCTTCATCAGACTCTTTAATTTCATAAAAATTATCGTTAATATATGCTTTCAAGTCTTGTTTAGACATGCACTTAATAGGATATTCATAACTTCTGTGACCAGAAGTTACAATTGTAAATCTACCATCTACCTCTTTGACTATAAATGGCCATTTTTTTTTATTTCTGTGTGTATGAATCGTATCTTCTACTAATATTTTCTTTTTAAAATCCATAAAATCCGCAACTAAAAACTTTTCTTTATAAAATCGTACAATTAGTAGAGACTTACCTCTTGTTTCTGATTCCATTTTATTAAACGAAGATAAATGAATATCAAAAGCTTTATCTGAATTTTGCACTGAGGGTGATAAAACCGAGATATTGTCATTTTGAAATAAAACTGATTTATTATTCAATGTATTTATATTCAATTCATTAATAAAAAAATCTCGATTTATTGATGAGGCATTTTCGTTTTCTAAAATACTCATATGTAATCCTCCATTAACTTTATTAAATTCAATATACCATTTTAGAGTAAGCTGTTTTGTATTATTTATCCAATAATTAAATTGCATTAAAATTCTCTAACGAATACTCCTCTGTTAAAACTATAAAAAAGTGAAATATTCATAGATACACAAAATAATGAGAAGTCATTAACTTAAAACTTAAACCTTTCTCCCATTACAACGAAAAATGATATAATGTGTCATTTCGATCTTCCTTTCTTTACTAAAATGTTGTATAATAAAGAAAAAAGCGAAAGGGTGTTCGTATTTGCAAGATTCTAAAATTAATGTTATTGAATTATGTGCTGGTGTCGGTGGCTTCCGTTTGGGTCTCGAGAAAGCGAACCCCAATTTGTTTGATGTTGTTTGGGGTAACCAATGGGAACCTTCTCGAAAAGCTCAAGATGCTTTCGATTGTTATGTAAACAACTTTAATACTGGAATACATTCGAATGAAGATATAACTACCGTATCTGATGA
>DGOU01000174.1:17173-17800 GCA_002390165.1 Lutibacter sp. UBA4458 | reverse complement strand
AAGAATAGGTTAAGGCAACATGATGCCAGTTAGTGTCAACAGTATTTGTAGCGATTAATTGAGTACTTCCATTCCAATCTATTTGAATAGTATTTCCAGCCGTTACTTTGAAATTATAACCTGTGCCTTTAGATATAAATGTTCCTCCAATTCCATTATTTTTAACCCAAGCTGAAATTGTAAAACTATTACCTAGTTCTAAATTTTTATCTCCTAATAAAAATTCTCCTGTGGTAAAGTCTATTCTTCTTTTTGCAATATTTCGAGTTGCTTTAGCAATGGTAAAATATTTAGTACCATCAAAATCGTACCAAACTTCAGAGTTTGTGCCATTAGTAGTTAGAGGCACTACATCTATAATATTTGATGCTCCAAAACTGGAATTATCAGCTACCACTAAGGTATATTCTTCATTAGCAGCTAAAGGAATGTTGCTTGTTAAACTTGAGGTTGGTATAGAAATAACTACTTCAGGAACATCATTCTGACTTTCAATAATTTTCCATTTTCTAGAAACCGGTGTAAAAGTTGTGGTGGCACTACTTAAATTAACACTATGAGCAACTTCCGAAGAAGTGTTAAACGCAGCATTGTTATTACCCCAAACTAAAAAATCTTTATCTGTAT
>DGOU01000174.1:14362-17042 GCA_002390165.1 Lutibacter sp. UBA4458 | reverse complement strand
GCATTTGCTGTTATATCCCAAATTTTAGATCCAGCTGAATTTACATAATCTTTACTTATTCCATTAACCCCTAAAGTAATACCATATTTAATGGCTAAATAACTCTCAATTTTAGGTCGTTTAGTAGCGTCATTTTGTCGAGATGAAAAAGTTATAATTTCACAAATTTTGCCATCAAAACTTGCTCTATAAGATTGAGATCTTCCAATCCAAAATCTAGAATCGTTAACATTAACAAATTGAGGCACACCTACTTCAGTATTTCCAATACTATTAGCATTATAATATAATTTTTGACCATTAGCTGGAGAAGACGTATTATTACGAGCATTAATTATTCCTACATTATTGTAGGTGACAGATGTACTAGTATGAGCAATTCCATAACCTCTTAAATTAGCGTCTGAAGGATTAGGGTCTGGAGTACTAGAAATTGCATAAGCTAATACTTCGTTATTAAAACGCACTGAATAATTTCCCCATCCTATACCTGAAACATCTTTATCAGTATCATTTGTTGAATCTTTATCTCCGGTAAACATATCCATGGCTCCAAAAGAACTAGAAACCGTACTTTTAGTCATAGCCACTACAAAAATATCTTGCGTGTAAAAACCTTTATCACCTTTTAAATATTGTTGAGGGGTGTAATTATAATTGTTTTCATAAGGTGAATTAGGTGTATTTGAAAAATCAACTATGGGATTAAAGTTAACATTATTAGCAGTATCATCATAAAAAGTGGGCCCTTGAGTAGCTAAGTTAGTGGTTGCATCATCTCCCCTTCCTTGATCGGCCCATAATTGAATCGATTGACCATCGCTATAACCTAATCCCTTATCGGCTCTTAGCCATAATTGTAAATCGGTTGTAATTCCTCCTGGTCCTGTGGTTAATGGGGCAACTCCTGCTCCTTGAATTGTAAAGTTATATGGGTTTTCATTAGAATCATTATTATCTATAGAAATATTTGCTGTTACAGTACCGTTAACTGTTGGAGTAAAACGAACTACAAAAGTTAAAGTATTTCCACCAATAATAGAAGTTGATGAAGGTTGTGATAGAATAGTAAATGCAGGATTTCCACTAATTACAATTATTGGAGATCCCGATAAATTTAAAGTAGTGCTTGAGTTTCCTAAATTTTCAATAGTAAAAGTGTGATCTACATTTAAACCTGTACCAACGGAACCAAAATCAGTATCGTCAGTTGTGGTAGGGGTTATATCTCCGTCATTAATAGTATTACCTAAACCCGTTATGTTTATTTCTTGAACATTAGCCATAAAACCAGTAACTTTTACATTATCAAATGCTATATCTCCTCTCCAACTATTTGCTCTTGTAGCTTTAAATCTAATTTGAACCGAATTTCCTTGATAAGGTGTTAAATCTACAGAAGCTGTTAACCAATTACTTTGAGAAGAATTTTGGACTCCTGTTTTTGTGAAAATAACGAAATTCCAACCTCCACCATTCACATTTATTTCACATTCTAAAGTACCAACATCCGAAGTAGAATTAGAGCTATACATATGATAATCAAAGGTTAAAGCAGGGCTTGTATAAGAAGTTAAATCTATTACAGGACTAGTAATTATTGCTATGTCTCCATTGGATTGGGGACTAGACATTTCCGCATACAAATAATTGCTTCCAGAAGAAGCCGAATTAGGACCTGTTCCACTTGACGGTGTTCCACCAGATCGTTGTGTCCAGTCAAAATTATCTGCAGCACTTTGTGTCCAACCATCTAATCCTGTTTCAAAATCTGCTTGATGTATGGTTGTTTGAGCGTAGTTAATTAGTGTAAAACTACTAATTAATATAAAAGAAAGTATTGTTTTCTTCATAACATAGGGGTTTGAGATGTTATTGTAAAAACTTATTTATGTAAAGTTTAATTTATAGATTCATTTGAAAAATTTATATTTATAAAAATAATTACGCGTAGTAATATACCTTTTAAATAAAAAGTTACATAGTTAAGTAATTAAATTAGTCTAAATTTCCAGTAAAATAAATGAAACTGATAAAAAAGTAATTGTATTTTCATGATATAGGGGTTTTGAACTCACTAAATTACAAAAAATTATTTAACTAACTAATTTTCAGAGGTAATTTTATTTTTTTATCAAAATCGAAAAGGTGAAATTTCGTCCATAATTACTAATTGAAGATGCAAATTCTTTATAATGAATATCAAAAATATTATCTATTTTAAAGAAACCTGTAATATTATTATTAAACCTGTAATTTGTGTTTAAATTAAGAATACTCCAACTAGGATTTCCTTCAAAAGTATTAGTATTATAATTAAACGGCGTTTGCTCAATATTATCAATTCCTTCAATTAAATTATAGTCTTTTAATTTTTTTGTAGCATTAAATTTCCAATTTATAGATGCTTCAAATTTATTTTTTTGATACCCAATTTCAAAAGAACCAAATAATGGTGGAATAGAAGAAAGTGGTTTATGAGTGTCGTAAGCTTTTCCTTTTGTGTAAGTTAATGAAGCTTTTGAGATTAAATACTTATTAATTTTTCCAGTAAAACTATACGTTCCACCTAAAATATAAGCGTTACCCTTATTTACATTTGCCACTACATTACCTTCATCTCCATCATAAATAATAGTGCTAGAATTATTAACTTCAAAATAATCTCTTGTGATGTAAT
>DGOU01000174.1:14045-14227 GCA_002390165.1 Lutibacter sp. UBA4458 | reverse complement strand
CCTATATCGTCTAAATTTGGAGATCTAAAACCAGATGAAATTACACTATTTATTTGCCAATTTTTTGAAGGTTTATATGCATAACCAATAGTTGCAGTTAAAGCAGAATTATTCAAATTAATTTGTGATTTTGGCAAGGTAATAAAGGTATCATCTAGCCACTTTGCTTTTAAAAAATTAGC
>DGOU01000174.1:0-13946 GCA_002390165.1 Lutibacter sp. UBA4458 | reverse complement strand
GCAAAACCATAAGATAAAATACGGTTACTTTCTTTAGTTAACGGAACAAAAAAATCGCCATTTAAACTAAAAACATCTACATTTTCTTTTCTATAAGAACGATTTAAGCTAGAAAATTTACGTTGTATTCGCGATTCTTTAATATTTTGATAAGCTGCTGTAATATTTCCTTTTTGTAGCCATTTTTTTTGAGGATTCATTTTTAATTGCGAAGAAAACAACAATCTATTTTGTGGTCCGTAATGCCATTCTGCATACTTTAATGTTCCATCCTTATATTCATTTAGTTTATCAAATCGATTTATATTAGAAGATGTAGCATATTGAAAATTAAAAATTAAATTATCTTTTTTTGTTAAAGGAATTACCAGCTTTTGCAATATATCAGTTTGATTGTATCCGGTGTTTTTTTGAATATTTGGGTTGGTGTTAATCACTGGATTTGGATTATAATAAGTATTAGAATTGTTAGAATAATTAAATACTTTTCCCCAGTTTTCATAACCATGATTACGCGATTTTCCCATTTTTAAATCGCCAAATTTACTATAAGAAATATTGGTGAAAGATGCCCATTTTTTAAAACGTAATTCTATATTTCCTGAAGTTGTAAATTCATTATTAATACTACTAAATCGATTATAAATAGAAGTGTTTATTTTATTTTTAGAACTAATTTTAGGTGTTTTAGTATAATAATGAATAACTCCGCCCAAAGCATCTGATCCATAAATTACAGAGGTTGGCCCAAAAATAACTTCAACTCTATCCAAAATATTTGGAGAAACTGTAATAGAATTTTGCAAATGACCTGTTCTGTATATAGCATTATTCATTCTAATACCATCAATCACCAATAAAACTTTGTTGGCTTCCATGCCTCTTAAAACAGGACTTCCCCCTCCAAATTGTGATTTTTGAACTCTAATACCTGGTAAATTTGCTAATAAATCAGCCGATGTTTGTGATGCCATTTTAACAATACTTTCTTTTCCTATAACATCAATTTGTTCTGCAATTCTTCTTCTTTTTTCTTTTCCTTTTGATGCAGATAAAATAATTTCATTTAATTCTTGAGATTTTTTATGAAGGTAAATGGTAAATTTTAAAGCCACTAAATCTCTTTTTAGTATATCGTATTCAATAAAAGATAAGTGATTAAACGACACAACATCTTTCTCATTAAATTTAGAAATATCGGCAATTCCTTTTTTGTTGGAATATATCAATTTAGAATTATCATCATTAAAAATTGCAACATTTTCAATAGGAAAATTCGTGCCAAATTCTAGTACTTTAATTTTTTGTGCATTTACAGATATACTTGTAAATAAAATAAAAAACAACGTTAATATTCTCATTTTTAACTAAAGATAGTTTTTAAAATTGTTAGTGATTTTGGCTTTTTAAAACCACTTAAATGAAGTTCATAATACTGAATTAGCATGTTTAATATTGTTTGTCGATTAGTTGAGCTGAAGTTAATTTTAGATAATGCATCAAAATTTATGCCCAACAGCTTTTTAAACTGAATTAAGTTTTTGCCATAAATAACTTGCCCTTGTTTTATTGTTGTAAATCTTCCTTCAACTAAATCAAAATACGAAGATTCCAAACGGTTTAATTCCGGATAAAAACCTAAAAATTTAGTTAAATTTAATAAAAACAACAAATGAAAATTGGAAACCCTATCATGCACATCTAACCATAAAAAAGAAGTTTCTAGGTATTCAAATAAATCTGAGTTTTCCTCTTCTTCCTGTATCGCGTAATATAAAACTTCAGATAAAAATAAAGCAATGCTTTGCTTTTTTAAATCAGTATAAACAGTGTTATAAAAATGTAATACTTCGGAATCTCTTAAAATATTTAAATTAGCTTTATTATTATGATTTGCGGTTAAATTTAATTGCATTAAAGGTTGAAAATATGCCGCTTTTATTTTAGCTTTTTTTGCTTTTAATACTCCTTTTAGCATATAGGTCTTTTTTCCATATTTTTGAGTATAACATGTTGCAATTAAACTGGTATCGCCATATTTAATTGTATTTATAACAATTGCCTTAGTAGTTTCAATCATATTTAACGGATAATTGCAATTTTTGCAATTGCATTCTCTTGACTGTCAGCATTAAATAACAAAACAATATAAACCCCGGAAGCCACTTTTTTACCTGCTAAATTAGTTTTGTTCCAAACCACTTTTCCTCCAAATAATTCTTGCCCTTCTTTTACATTGGTTTCATAAACTAAATTACCCGCGGCATCTAAAATTTTTACATTGGTATTATTTGGTATATGCGTGCCGTTTCTACCATCAATAGTTATAAAGTCATTACTTTTAGTAGATGGATTTGGGTAAGCATAAACTTCGGGCATGGTTTCTCCGTAAACCGAAACGTTACTATTAAAAGCAACAATACCCTTATCTGTAGCAAAATAAACTTTTCCTGTAATTTTGTCTACTACAATTTTTAAAATTGTATTAGATGGTAAAGGCGAATTATCTTTATTAAAACTATGTAATATAATACTTCCATCTGGGTTTGTTTGCGTTGATCCGCTAATATCCGTTCCAAACCATTTATTATCTGCACCATCAATTGCTATGGAGTTTATGGGTTGATCTCCTAATAATTTTTTAGGAATGCCATCATCTAAAATAATAATAGGTTGGGCATCATAAGTAGTTTCATTAAATATAGAAGCTCCATTATAAAGAACTACTAGACCTTTTTTAGTGCCAATCCATATTCTATTGCTAGCATCAGCTTGCACTGTTCGTGCGTTTAAATCTGGTAACGACCCTTTTGTTAACTCAGAAGTTAAAGAAAGTTTTTTATCTCCATTTTCATTAAAAACAAGCACGCCATTTCTTCTTGAGCCGATCCAAATAGTGTTAGTTTTATCTATTATTAATTCATTCAATCCCAAAGCTCCATTTGTAATTACAGAACTCATATCAAAACTTGACCATGTTCCGTTTGCACTATATTTTTTAATTCTATTGTCCACCCAAGAATTTGTAATCCATAAATTTCCTTGTTTATCAAAACTTGAACCATTAATTCTAATGCTGACATAATTAGGAGCGGGAGTATAAATTAATTTTTCTAAACCACTATTTAAATGATTCCAATGCGTGGAAATGGTATCGTTTTCAACAATTACCATACCGCCTCCCCAAGAGCTTATATAAGCCTTATCATTATTTAAAGGATCTAAAGTTATATGTACAAAATCTCGCACTCCAAAAGTTGCATTGTAGGGTTTATTTATCCAGTTTTCGCCATTAAAATGGCTAAATCCAAATCTTTTAGCTAATGGTCCATATGAAGCTTTATAACCTCCGTAAACTACCCATAAATTATTATTATTTACAGAAATAGAAAAAGGAGTATTGGAACTTGGGCCTTCTGGATGAATTTCTTCAAAATTTGAAATAGTGTTTAAATTACTTTTTAAAATACCAAATTCCTTGGTTCCTAAATATAAATTAGTATCGTCAAAAAAAGCAGTATTTAAACTATAATCCTGGTTGCTGGTTGAATTTGGTGTATAGGTAGCAATTTCTATATTTAAAGTGTTATTTATATAAATACTTTTTAAAGTAGCAATAGTTAAATGATTTAAAGAAGATTTTAAAGTTTTAATAGTAGAGGAATACGTTTTTATTAGTATTAAATTATTATTCTCTATTTTATATAAACTCCTATCTTTTGAAGCAAATATTTGATTATTAAAAACCGCAATACTCGAAAAATCACCAGTAAAGTTTTGCGTCCAGTTATTAAAATCGATTAAAGATTCATTGGTTGTGTTTGCAGTAAATATTCCATTTTCTGTTACCGCATAAAAGGTGTTTTGAAATATTTTAATTTGATTAATTTTTATTTCAGAAGATTGATTGCCAATAAAATAAGTGTCTCCAAATTGTAAATTTTCTAAATCATAAACAATAATAGCAAAGGAAGTAGATAAGTATAATTTGTTATTATATTCCGTAATATTGTTAATGGATTTATCTCCAGAATAATTAAAATTAACAATGTCTTTAGCAACGGTAACTTGATTTTTATTATCTATTATTTCAAGTAAGCCTGTTTGGTACCCAATAACAATTTTATCTAAATTTTCACTATAATAAATACTAGTAACTGTTTCGCCAGAAAGTCCATTTACAGAGGATATTTTTACAATTTGATTAGAATCAATATTATATTTAAAAACTGCATTATCTACAATTGCATAAATAGTTTGATTTTTAATTACAAAATCTTTGACATTATTATAGGAATAAAAATCTTCCCAATTAGATGAGTAATCTTGTTGGGCGTTTATACAACCAATAGAAAACAATATAAGTATTTGAATAATTTTTTTCATAATTTATTCAAATATATTTATTAAAATTGAAATGAAGGAGGTATTATAATTATAAAAGTTTAAATCAAAAAAAACCTCAAACATTGTTATACGTTCTAACAATGTTTGAGGAATAAATAAATCAACCCCAAAGACTTATTTAATGTTTTAATGTATTGTGTCAAAACCCCTCTTGACATTAATACCTTACAAATATAAGACAGATAGTCATTCCTTTTTTATCAAATAGATAAAATGTTTTAAAAAATTAACAAATGGATGTATTTAAACAATAAATGGTATTTACCCTATGTAAATAGCTAAGTATTAACTAATTCCATATAACCAAAAAGCCAATCAGTACCATCCTTTTTATAAATTACTTTCCTTTCCGAATTATCTTTATTAAATTTTAATTTTCGTATATAAAGTGTTTCTTTTAAGTTTTGGTAAAAACTGCCATTACCCACAAAATTAAATTCATGTATTTGTCGCTTAATATCCTTACATATTTTAGCATCCGATGGAACCGAAAATTTTATGATTGACATAGTTATTAAGAAAAATTCAAAATAAAAGTAGATAAAATTATCTTTTGTTTTTACTTAAATTTGTCAATAAGCGAAATTAATATATAAATGGGAGAATTTCTTGAATAAACGGAGTTAAGAAATTATAGTTGGAAAACTAATTTTAACTTCAGTACCTGTTGTTTTATCATTAGATATATCGGTAGTTACAATTTTAACGTTTTCGTTTTTATACAATATTTTTATTCTATTTTCTGTTGCTTTTGCTCCATAAAATTTACGTTTTTTGTCCATTTTATTAATTTGCTTAGCAGAGTTTATTCCAACACCATTATCTTTAATAGAACATAAAACATTACCATTATTTTCTTTAACAGTTAATTCAATAAATTTATGTCCTTCTTTTTTCATTATACCGTGCCAAATAGCATTTTCTATAAATGGTTGTAAAAACAAAGGTGGCACCTTAATACTGTCTAAATGTAGTTTTTTATCTATAGTAACCATATAATCAAAGCCTCCTGTTACACGCATTTGCTCTAATTTAACATATAAAGCTAAAATACCCAACTCATCGGAAAGCGTTGAGGTTGGACTAGATGAGCTGTTTAAAATTGCTCTAATTAAACGAGAAAATTTGGTTATATAATCTGAAGCTTTTTCTACTTCATTTTTTAATACAAAATTGTTAATTGAATTTAAAGAATTGAATAAGAAATGAGGATTCATTTGACTTTGCAAAGCTGTCATTTTAAGTTCTTCTATTTCTTTTAATTTGTTTGCTAATTTAACTTCTGCATTTTTACTTTTTTGTTCATTTTTTTTGATAATAAAACCAATTATAATCGAAAAAATAATACTCTGCAATATGGCTCCAAAATAAACAAAAGTCATTGGCTGAAAGCCGTTAGCTAAAAATGTTTCTTTACCCAAATATATTTCTCCAAAACTAATATGGGCAAAAACTAAGTACAATAACGATCCAACAACAAAATATATAGAAAATTTATCTCTTATTTTTTTAAATATCACATAATAGGAGGCTAAAGCGAAAACTGTAAAGCCAAGAGCAATAATTAAAAATAAATTTTCTTGAAATTTAAACCCTAAAACCAGTTGAATTAAAACAAATACAATAGGTAGAACTAATAAAATTTTAATTACTAGTTCAAAATAGCCATCCCATTTTACTAAAAATTTTCTAGTATCTAATAATATTCTGGCAAAAGCTACATAAGCCGCATACGCTAAAAATTGAATAGGAAAATTAAGATAGTCATGTAATATTCTCCAATTTTCTGGAAAAATATCTTGCGTAAGGTATATAGTTAATGCCGCTAAATAAAGGCTGTAAAACAGATATAGCTTACTTCTATTTTGAAAATAAATCAAAAAATGGTAGATGAATAAAATAAATAATCCACCTCTAATCCAAGAAAATATTTCAGAATGAAAATCTAAAAACATTCTTAATCCATGTATAATTTGTTAAAAAGCTCTGTTTTTCTATTTCTACTAATACTTGCTGTTAAACCATTAGTCATAATAAGTTCGCCTCCTAATCCTTTTAAATATTCTTTTACGTGATTTAAATTGATTAAATAAGAATTATGAACTCTAAAAAACTCTGGAAATTGAAATTTCTTTTCTACTTCTTTCAGTGTTTTTGAAACAACAATTTGCTGTTCAGATTTTAAAAAAATGGTAGTATAACTTTTATCAGACTTTAACATTATAACATCCTCTTTTTCTAGTAAATATACTTTACCATCTGCAGAGATGTTTATTTTGTCACTATTATCATTTAAATTATTTAGTAGTAATTGTAATTTATTTTCTAGTAAACTATTTTTTTCAGGCTTTTTAATTTTTTTCATAGCCGCCAATAATTCATCTTTATCTACTGGTTTTAACAAATAATCAATTGCAGACACTTTTATAGCTTTTAATGCAAATTCATCATGCGCTGTAGTAAAAATTAAATTAAAATCTCTAAAATCAAGCGCTTCAATTAATGAAAAACCATCCATTTCAGGCATTTGAATATCTAAAAATACTACATCGGGCTTAGTAGTATTAATTAATTCTACAGCTTTTAATGGAGAGTTACACGTTGTAACGTTCACATTATCAATATAATTATTTAATTTCCATTCTAGAGCTTCTAAAGCATCTTTTTCATCGTCAACTAATAATATTTGTAGCATATGTATGGGTAGACATTTAATTAATTAAACTGCAATATACAATTTTTGTTTTCATGTTCAAAGCTATGCTTTTAATTTCATTAAACACATTTTGTTTTATAATTTCTAAGATAAAACATAAAAAAATACAGCAATAAAGTGTGCAAAACTTCCTAATAAAACAAAAATATGAAAAATAGCATGATTGTATTTTAAGTTTTTAATACTATACAAAACCGCCCCAACGGTATAAAATATCCCACCTGCTAATAACCACATAAGTCCATTAAGTGGTAAATTTTGAACCAATGGTTTAATAGCGAAAATAATAAGCCACCCCATAAGAACATAAGCAAAGGTTGAAATTTTATCATATTTTCCTGTAAAAAAAAGTTTTAACACAATTCCTACAATAGCTAAACCCCAAGAAACTCCAAAAATAGTCCAGCCAACCCAACCTTTTAAAACCACTAAAGTAAAAGGTGTATAGGTCCCTGCTATTAAAACGTATATAGCTGAATGATCAAAAATATTTAACCTTTTTCTTAATTTTGGTTTTTGTGAATAATGATAAAAAGTTGAAGCTGAATATAAAACAATTAAACTTGCCCCATAAATACTAAAGCTAACAATGTGTTTTGCTGTTCCCTCTAAGCTGGCAAAAACCACTAATAAAACTAAGGCTACAACACTTAAAACCAACCCAATTGCATGAGTAATTACGTTTAATCTTTCTTCTTTTGGCTCGTAATAGGTAATATCTTTTTTATCCATATTTTATTGAACGAAAAAAGTAATAATTAAGTATTAATTTGTTGATGTTTTATATCTGAAATTAATTCGTTATAAATAATATCAAATGTTTGTTTTTTTAAGGAGTTACTATCCTTTATGCTAAGCCCTTCTGTTTTAATAAAGGCATCAACTTTTACCCGTAATTTACCTGGTCCTCCGCTAAAAAAAGTATAGGAAAATCTTTTTTTACAATCGTAAAAAATCATTGGCACAATTGGTATTTGATGCTCAATGGCTAATCTAAAAGCGCCATTTTTAAAGCCGCTTAAAACAATACGTTCATCTATTGGAACCAATCCTTCAGGAAAAATACAAATATCAAGTCCGTCACTCATTCTTCTTCTAGCTTCATCAAAAACTGCTTTTCTACTTTTTGCATTTCCTCTATCCACCAAAATACAAGTACGTTTATAAAAAAAACCAAATACAGGTATTTTAGTTAGTTCTTTTTTTCCAACAAAAACAAACGGATTTTTAGTAACAGAAAGCATAACCATAATATCAATCATAGAAGTATGGTTTGGACAAAACATGAAATTTTTTTCTTTTTCTAAAAATTGATTTTCATTTAAATTAATTTTAAAACCCATAACAAAAAGAATAGTATTTGCCCAGGCTCTTGCAATTTTAAAAAATATTGGATAAAATTTTTCGGAAGAAGTAACTACAAGTAAAATAGGAAAAATAGCAACTATACTAAACAATACCCAACCATAAAACCAGCATCGCCAAAAAATATAAAACAGGTATTTGAAAATTTTCATAGGTTAATCAGGTCTTTTATAAACTACTCGTTCTACTAACTATAATTTTTTTAATAATTTAAAATTAAGAAGGCTAGTTTAAGAAACATCAAAAGTAGTAATTTAAAATTATTCTATATTTCTTTTTGAAATATGTATTTTTGTTCTCAAATTAAAAAATAAATGTCAAGAATTTTAACTGGTGTTCAAAGTACAGGAACCCCACATTTAGGGAATTTATTAGGGGCAATTATTCCTGCTATTAAAATGGCAAATAATCCTAAAAATGAATCGTTTTTATTTATTGCAGATATGCACTCGCTAACTCAAATTAAAAATGGTGAGGAATTACGAAAAAACACCTATAGTACTGCTGCAACTTGGCTTGCATTTGGTTTAGATGTAGATAAAACTGTTTTTTATAGACAAAGTGATATTCCTGAAGTTACGGAACTTTCATGGTATTTAAGCTGTTTTTTTCCTTTCCAACGCTTAACATTGGCGCATAGTTTTAAAGATAAATCGGATAGATTAGAGGATGTAAATGCGGGTTTGTTTTCGTACCCAATGTTAATGGCTGCAGATATTTTATTGTATGATGCGGAGATTGTCCCTGTTGGAAAAGATCAATTACAACATTTAGAAATAACTAGAGATGTAGCTAACAGATTTAATCATCAAATGGGAGAAACCTTGGTTCCGCCAGAAGCAAAAATTCAAAAAGGAACCATGTACGTTCCTGGAACGGATGGTGGAAAAATGAGCAAATCTAGCGGAAATATTATCAACTTATTTTTACCAGATAAACAGCTTCGTAAACAAATTATGAAAATTAAAACGGATTCTACGCCATTGGAAGATGCTAAAAACCCGGATACTTGTAATTTATTTGCTTTGTATAAATTGGTAGCAACTGAGGAACAAATTACCGAAATGAGAGCGAATTACGAAGGTGGTAATTATGGTTATGGCCATGCTAAACAGGCTTTTTACGATTTATTAATTAATAAATATGCCATAGAAAGAGAACGTTACAATTACTTTATGGATAATTTAGAAGAAATTGATAAAGCTTTAGCTATTGGTGCAGACAAAGCTAGAAAAGTAGCTGCAGATGTTTTACAACGCGTTAGAGTAAAATTGGGATATTAAAATCGTTTTACATTTCGTAATTGCGTTAAGGATGGAACGGTATGTTTGAGCTCTTTTTTGGTTGTTTTTTACAACTAAAAAAAGCGAGTAGTGACAGCCTGACCCAACGGGTAACGCCCAAATAACATCTATTTTAAGGTGCAGGATTAGGTTGTAAATCTTGAATTGTATCTATTTTTTGAAGTGTTTCAGGGGTTAATTCTACATGTATACTTTCTATATTTTCTTTTAATTGTGTTAAATTGGTTGCGCCAATTATATTAGCGGTTACAAACGGTTGCTGATTTACAAACGCTAACGCTAATTGTGCTAAACTCAAATTAAGTTCTTGAGCTAAATTTGCATATTTTTGTGTTAAAAAATGTGCTTGCTGGTTGGTGTACCTTGAATACGTTGGAAACAATTTTAATCGGGAATTATCTGGCATTTTACCGTTTAAATATTTACCGGTTAACATACCGAAACCTAATGGGGAATACGCTAATAATCCTACATTTTCACGCAAAGAAACCTCTGCTAAATTAATTTCAAAAGTTCTATTTAGTAAAGAATAAGCATTTTGAATAGATTTGCAACGTGTTAAATTATGGTTATTACTTTCAGATAAATGCCGCATAACGCCCCACGAAGATTCGTTAGAAACTCCATAATTTCTAATTTTGCCTTCTTTTACCAAACCATCTAAAGTTACTATAATTTCTTTAAAATTATCTTCCCATTTTTCATTTGGGTTATGGCTATAATTTCGTTGTCCAAAAAAGTTCATATTTCTTTCTGGCCAATGTAACTGATATAGATCTACATAATCGGTTTGTAAACGCTTTAAACTGTTTTCTAAAGCTTTGTAAATAACTTGTTTAGAAAATCCTAAATTTTCTCGGATATATTTAAAATAATCGTTTGGACCAGTTACTTTGGTTGCCACTACTAATTGTTCTCTTTTTTGATTTTTTAACCAACTTCCTATAAACTTTTCTGTACTTCCTTGGGTTTCTTTTCTGCCGGGAATGGAATACATTTCGGCAGTATCGATAAAATTAACTCCTTTTTCAACCGCATAATTTAATTGTTCGTGAGCTTCACTTTCAGTATTTTGTTGACCAAATGTCATGGTTCCTAAACAAATTTTACTAACTTTTATATCGGTGTTTGAAAGTGTTGTGTATTTCATTTTTTTAATTTTTTATAGAATTCAAATGTAGTAATTTCAAACTGGGTGTTAACCACAACAAAACTTAATTTAGAATTTTTAATTTGATCTATTCTCTTTTTTATGAAATGCTTAAAATAGTGTAACATGGCAAAAAAACCATTTTCTAAAGGATAGAAAATGGTTTTTTATTTATGTTGAGATTATGAAACATACTTCGACTCCGCTCAGTATGACATTTTCTGATTGACGTTTTTTTTAAACTGAAAATTACTTTAATATCGCTTCAATACCAGGTAAGGTTTTACCTTCTAAGCTTTCTAACATTGCTCCTCCTCCTGTGGAAACATAGCTTACTTTATTTGCAAAACCAAATTGTTTAACCGCAGCAACAGAATCGCCACCGCCAACTAAAGAAAATGCACCTTTTTTAGTTGCTTCCGCAATAGAATTTCCTAAAGCAATGGTTCCTTTTGCAAAATTTTCCATTTCAAAAACGCCTAATGGACCGTTCCATAAAATTGTTTTAGATTCTTGAACTACTTTATCAAAAATTGCTCTAGATTGTGGACCTGCATCTAAACCTTGCCATCCATCAGGAATTGCAGTAATATCGCAAATTTGAGTGTTTGCATCATTACTAAAAGCATCTGCTGCAACTACATCTACAGGAATATGAACTTGCACACCTTTTTCTTTTGCTTGTTTTAATATGTCTAAAGCCAAATCTTGTTTGTCATCTTCACAAATTGAATTACCAATATTTCCACCTTGTGCTTTAATAAAGGTAAAACTCATTCCTCCACCAATTATTAAATGATCTACTTTGTCTAAAATATTTTCAATTACTGTAATTTTTGAAGATACTTTTGCACCTCCCAAAATTGCTAACACTGGCTTTTCTCCTTCTTCTAATATTTTTTTAAGGCTACTGATTTCTTGTGCCAATAAATTTCCAAAACATTTATTTTTTGGAAAAAACTGCGCTACTATTGTTGTAGAAGCGTGCGCTCTATGTGCTGTACCAAAGGCATCGTTAACATAAACATCGCCTAACTTAGCAAGTTGTTTTGCAAAAGAAACATCTCCAGCTTTTTCTTCTGGATGAAAACGTAAATTTTCTAATAACAATACTTCTCCCATTTGTAATTCAGCAGCTGCTTTTTCAGCTAATTCTTCAACACAATCAGAAACAAATTTCACTTCAACTCCTAAAATTTCGGAAACTTTTTTTACAATGTGTTTTAAAGAAAATTTATCTTCAATACCTTTTGGTCTTCCTAAATGCGACATTAAAATAACCGCTCCTCCATCTTTTAAAATTTTAATAATAGTAGGTTTTGCAGCTTCAATTCTGGTAACATCAGTTACGCTAAAATTTTCATCTAAAGGAACATTAAAATCTACACGAATTAATGCTTTTTTACCTTTAAAATTTATGTCTTGTATCGTTTTCATTGGTCTGTGTTTTAGTAGTACAAATATAATTCAATTTTGCTTAGACTATATAATTTTCTACGAAAGCGATTTCATTAGAAAAAAGTATAAATAAAATGCTATGTGTCAATTTTTTTTTACATTCGCTTTAATGGAATTTTCTGAAGTATTAGGTCAAGATTATTTGAAAAATCATTTGATAAAATCTATCAAAAATGGTAGAATTTCACATGCACAATTATTTATTGGAAAAGAAGGTAGTGGTGTATTACCAATGGCAATTGCTTATGCGCAATATATATTATGTAGTACAAGTAAGGATAAAGAAGCTTGTGTGTTAAAATGTTCTAAATTAACACATCCTGATCTTCATTTTGCTTTTCCAGTTACCACAACAAGTGCTATTAAAAAACATGCGGTAAGCAATTTATTTTTACAAGAATGGCGAAATTTTATAGCCACTAATCCTTATGGAAATTTATTTGAATGGTTACAATTATTAGGAGTAGAAAATAAACAAGGAATTATTGGGGTTGATGAAGCAGATGAAATTGTTAAAGCACTTAAATTAAAATCTTATGAAGGTGGATTTAAAATAATGATAATTTGGATGGCAGAAAAAATGAATAATGCTTCTGCAAATAAATTATTAAAATTATTAGAAGAACCACCAGAAAAAACTGTTTTTTTATTGGTTACTGAAAAAGAAGAACAACTAATTGCAACCATAAAATCGAGATGTCAAGTTTTACATTTTCCAGCTTTAACTGAAATGGATATTGAAAATGGTTTGATTAAAAATGAAGGAACGGATATTTCTATTGCAAAACAAATTGCAATTCAAGTTAATGGAAATTACAATAAAGCACTACACTTATTACATAATGATACTGCCGACGAACAATTTGAAGCATGGTTTATAACTTGGATTAGGGCAGCTTTTAAAGCAAAAGGAGATGTTACTGTAATTAAATTACTTATTGATTGGAGCGATATTATTGCAAAAACTGGTAGGGAAACACAAAAGCAATTTTTACAATATTGTATTCAATTTTTTAGGCAAGCTATGCTTTTTAATTATGGTGCAACAGATTTGGTTTTTATTCATCCAAAAAGTCCAGGATTTAAATTAGAAAAGTTTGCTCCATTTATTCATAGTACAAATATTTTAGAAATTTCTCAGGAATTAAATAAGGCCATTTACCATATTGAACGAAATGGAAATGCAAAAATTATTTTGTTAGATTTATCTATAAAACTTACTAAACTTTTACATAAAAAAGAAGTTTAATTTTATTATAAAAAATAAAACCCTCTACAATGTAGAAGGTTTATAGTGCTGTTTTTCAATGTGTTATATTATTTTTTGTCGAAATCTTTATTTAAGACAACTAATACTTTATCGGTAACATTTAAAGCAGTATCTCCATACATAACTGTTCCTGTACCAGAGGTTCCTAATATTATTTGATAACCATTAGACTTTGCAAAATTAGCTACTAAACTATCTACGCGTTTTGTAATTTTTTCACTTTTTGTTTTATTTTCATTTTGCAATAGTTGTGCTGCTTGTTGTTGTTTTTGTTGC
>DGOU01000175.1:5578-5698 GCA_002390165.1 Lutibacter sp. UBA4458 | reverse complement strand
ATTTGAGTAAAATTAATTGCTAATGAAAAAAATACTTGCCTCAGCCTTGCTATGCTTTTTTGTATTTGTTAAGCTTTCTGCACAAACAAATACTACTATTAAAGGAACTATTTTAGAAAG
>DGOU01000175.1:0-5534 GCA_002390165.1 Lutibacter sp. UBA4458 | reverse complement strand
AATTTTGAATTAAAGCATGTTCCAATTGGGAATGTTATTGTTGTAGTTAATTTAAATGGCTATCAAGTTCAAAAAATTCCTGTGGAAATTTTGAATAGTCAGACTGTTAATTTAGGAATAATTTATTTAGAATCAGAAGTTTTAGAAGACCAAAATACCAGTTTAATTTCTTTATCGGATGATGATTTGTTAGATGATGGAGATAGTGGTGCAGATTATATATCAGGGTTATTTCAGTCTTCAAAAGATTCCTATTTAAAAGCAGCAGCATTTAATTTTAGTCAGGCTTGGTTTAAAGTTAGAGGATATGATTCTAGTTATGGTTCCATTTTAATAAATGGACTTGAAATGAACAAACTTTACGATGGAAGACCACAATGGAGTGATTGGGGAGGATTAAACGATGTGTTTAGAAACCAGCAGTTTGCAAATGGATTGGCGGCATCAGAGAATACTTTTGGCGCACTTTCAGGAACTACTAATTTTACTACCAGAGCTTCAGAATATCGTGCTGGAAAAAAAGTGTCAATTACCTCTACAAACAAAAGTTATACAGGTAGAGTTATGGCGACTTATGCATCAGGTTTAAATAATAAAAAATGGGCAATGGTAGTTTCTGCATCTCGTAGAATTGCCGATGAAGGTTATTTAAATGGAACTTCTTATAATGCTTATGCGGCATTTTTATCTGCCGAAAAAAAAATAAACAAACATAACAGTTTAAATATTACGGCGTTTTTAAGTTCAAATAGAAGAGGAAAATCTTCTCCTAACACACAAGAAGTGTACGATTTAAAAGGATACAAATACAATGCGTATTGGGGAAATCAAGAAGGAGACAAACGAAATTCAAGAATTAAGGAAATAGTTGAACCAGTAATTATGCTTAGTCATTATTATCAAAAGGACAAAACCAAAATAACCACTACTTTAGGATATCAATTAGGGCATATTGGTAATAGCCGTTTGGGTTATTTTAACGCTCCAAATCCAGACCCAACTTATTGGAGAAAGTTACCAAGCAGTTATCTACGTTATTCCGATAATTTAGATTATGCAAATGCTTATTTAGCAGAGCAGACTTTTTTAAATGATGGGCAAATTAGTTGGAATAATTTGTATGAAGTTAATGCAAATACAGGAAATTCTAGTTATTATTTATATGAAGACAGAGTAGACGATAAACAGTTTTCATTTAATTCAAATATTACTTCTACCATTTCTAAAAACAGCATTTTTAATGGTGGAATTTCTTATAAAAATTTAAAATCTTCTAATTACGCAAAAATGTTAGATTTATTAGGAGGAACAAGTTTTGAAGATTTAGACCAATACGCAGAAGGAGAGGAACAACAAAACGATTTAAATAACCCGAATAGAGACATATTTGTTAGTGATAAATTCCAATATAATTATAACATTGATGCATCGGTTGTAAGTGCTTTTGCCCAATTACAAGTTACACAGCGAAAAATAGATTATTTTATTGGGGTAACTATTAAAAATACTAATTATCAACGTAATGGTTTATATAAAAACGGAACCTATGCAGATAATTCCCTCGGAAAAAGTGAAAAACAATCTTTTACCGATGTAAGCGTAAAAGGAGGAATTACCTATAAAATTAATGGAAGAAATTTGATTAATATTAATGGAGGTCTATTATCTAATGCTCCAAATATTAGAACCACTTTTTCTAATGCAAGGGTTAATAATAATATAACACCAAATTTAACAAGCGAAAAAATAGTTTCAGGGGATGTAAGTTATATATATAGAGCTCCAGGAATTCAAACCAGATTAACTGCGTTTTATACTAAATTTAGCAATGCTGTGGAAACTTCCTTCTTTTTCGCAGAAGGATTACGAGGAGATCAGGCTGATTTTGTAAACGAAATAACCACAGGTGTTTCTAAAAAAAATATAGGAGTAGAATTAAGTGCAGATTACCAAGTTACTTCTACTATTAAATTAATTGCCGCTGGTTCTTTCGGTCAATTTACTTATGATAATAATCCAAATTTGTACATTCAATCCGAAAGTTTTATGGAAGAAAAAAGTGATTTTGGAAAGGCTTATTTAAAAGACTATCGTATTTCTGGAACCCCACAAAGAGCATATTCTTTAGGTTTTGAATATCGCGATCCTGGGTTTTGGTGGTTTCAGGCAAATGCAAATTATTTAACCAATAATTATATAAATATTTCGCCATTATTACGAACCGATAATTTTTATAAAGATGCAAACGGAGTTCCTTTTATAGATAATGAAACAGGAGTAACCGTTACTCAGGAACAAGTGGATGGTTTGTTAAAACAAGAGAAATTTAACGATGCATTTTTAGTGAATTTGGTAGGAGGAAAATCTTGGAGAATAAATCATAATTATATCGGATTTTTTATGGGTATTAATAATGTGTTAGGCGAACTATTTAAAACAGGTGGTTTTGAACAATCTAGAAACGCAAACTATCCACAATTAAAAGAAGATAAACAATTAAATAAACCCATTTTTGGACCAAAATATTGGTACGGCAATAAAACTTCGTACTATTTAAATGTGTATCTAAGATTTTAAAAATAAGCAAAGCAATAAGAATTATGAAATTGAATTTTATAAAAAGAATAGTCAAAAAAATAGTATTATTAAGTGTGTTAATAAGCACTACTTTTTCTTGCGTAAAAGATGATAATTTTTCAACACCTACAGTTTCCTGTAGCGAACCAGAAATAGTGGCAAATACAACTATTCAACAAGTAAAAGAAATGTATTCTTTTGGTGGACCAAAAGTTATTGAAACCGATGTAATTATAGAAGGTTATGTGGTTTCTAGCGATAAATCTGGTAATATTTATAAGTCCATATCTATTCAAGATAAACCAGAAAATCCAACTGCGGCGATTAAAATTTCTATAAATGAGAATAATTTATATACAAAGTATGAGGTAGGACGAAAAATTTATATAAAATTAAAAGGTTTAGCTGTTGGTTATAGTTTTGGCAGCATTCAAATTGGGCAAGCACAAGGAACTGAGCTTGGAAGAATTTCAGCATTTGATATTAACAATCATATTTTTCGTTCTTGTGAAGTAGTAACCATAATTGCTAAAAAAGTTGCGATAGCAGACTTAAATAAGAGTATGTTAGAAATGCTTATTGAAATTGACAATGTGCAGTTTAGGGATGATGAAATTGGAAAAAGCTATGCAAATTCAAATAATACAGAAACAGTAAATAGAGTTTTGCAAAGTTTTGACACGGATTGTAATTTACAAAGTGAAATTGAGATAAGAAACAGTGGTTTTGCTAATTTTAAAAGTCAAATATTACCAGAAGGTAAAGGAAGTATTATAGCAATTTTCAGTAATTATTATTCTGATTATCAATTGTATATACGCGGCACTGAAGATGTGCAGTTTACAGATACACGATGTGATTATGTAACTACTTTAACTTCAAATATTACGCTACCAGAAGTAAAAAATTTATACCAAGGCTCACAAGTAGAATTTGGAATTAATAATAATTATATAACCGAAGGTTATGTTATTTCTAGTGATGAAAATGGAAATTTTGAGGATACTTTGGTAATTCAAGATAAAATAGAAAACCCAACTGCTGGAATTAGAATTTTATTGGATAATGATGCTGTTTCTCAACAATATAAAGTAGGAGACAAAGTAATTATAAAATTAGATAAATTATATATGGACATGGTTGATGGAGGTTTGGCTGTTGGTTACCCAAAAACAAATTCAGTTACCAAAATCACAGAAGGTGATGAGGTTAATTTTGTGTTTAATACTAATGAAAATGAAACGATTATTCCAACATCTATATTAATAAGTGATATTTTAAATGCTAGCTATATAAATACTTTAGTAAAAGTTGAAAATGTACAATTAGCTTCTAATGAAATAGGAAAAGCATATACTTTTTACACTGGGCAAAACGATGCTATTAGAACGTTAGAAACTTGTGGAGAAACCAATAAGTTAGGTGTTTTTACTAATGGAAATGCATCTTTTGCAAACGAGAAATTTCCAGACGGACATGGTGCTATTACAGGTGTTTTAACCACTAATTTAGAAATCAGAAATACAGACGATGTACAATTCACTAATCCGTATGAAGTTTGTCCTGTAATTGTTCCTAAAATTATGATTACGGAAGTTGCAGATCCGGTTAACAGTGTTTCTTCTCGTTTTGTAGAATTATATAATGCTGGCACTACAGCTATAAATTTAAATGGATGGAAGCTTAATAAATACGTAAATGGTTCTATTAACGTTTCTAGCTCTCCAATTGATTTATCAGGAATTGTGATAGCTGCAGGCGATTTTGTTATTATAGCAAACACAGGTTACGCAGCTATGTTTACAGATACACCAAATATTGAATCTACCTATATTTCTGGAAATGGAGATGATTCTTATGAGTTAGTTGATAATTCAGGAACCGTAATGGATAGGTTTGGTGTTATTGGGGAAGATGGCTCTGGAACCAACTGGGAATATTTAGATGGTAGAGCAGTGAGAAATATAAGTATTGCAGAACCAAATTCTGTTTATACGGCCAGTGAATGGATTATTTATTCTGTGGCTAATAATACAAACATTTCTAATCCAAATGCATCACAAACCGCACCAACAGATTTTAATCCAAGAGAGCGATAATTTATAAAAATGAGATTGTAAAAATATAATAGGAGAACTTGAATTTGCTTTAGGTTCTCCTATTAAATAATAAATAGAACAAAAATATTCTTTTTATGGCATTTCCCTTTGGGTCGGGCTTTCGCTACTCGCTTTTTTAAATGCTTGTTGCATTTTAAAAAGAGCTCAAACAAACCGCTCAATCCCTAATGCAAATAATAAACTATTCCGGTAAAAGAAATTTGTTTGTTTGGAACTTACAAGCAACAGATTACTTCGTCGCTACCGTTCCTCCTTTAGATTTGTAACGTTAAATTTTTCTTGTTTATTAAGTATTTAACTTTACAAAAAAGAACAGAGTGAACTTTTGTCTCCTCTAGTAATCTAGAACTATATTGCGTATAAGTCTCCGTTCTTTCAATTTTGATTACAAAGGACCAAATAGAATTTTAGTTTCTACCTTATAAAGGTTTTAGTCAACGTAATCTTTTTTCTAATTAAAAGCTAAATTATGAAAATAAACAAACTATTGGTATTGACATTAGTAAATTAACTTTTGATGTTCGTATACATACTAATCAATGTTATTGTGTATTTGACAACACTCCTAAAAGACTTAAAAAAACTCATTAAATGGGTTGATAAAAACAATCCTATTTCAAAAGAACAGACCTTATTTATTTTAGAATACACGGGTATTTACTCTGAAGAAATAGCTTTATTTTTCACTAGAAACGACATTTTATTTTCTTTAATATCTTAATTAGAAATTAAAAAATCATTTGGTATTTCAATAGGAAAAGAAGATAAAGTAGATGCTACAAAAATCGCTTTATATGGATACCGTTTAAGAGATGAAATTAAGCCTAAATTAAATCA
>DGOU01000193.1:2720-6748 GCA_002390165.1 Lutibacter sp. UBA4458 | reverse complement strand
TTAATTTTTTGTCTGTTTACGTTTGATTTTGTTTGATTTCTGTTAAAAATTGGAATATTAACACCAAAACTCGCTCCGTACCCTAAATTATCATCCAATTGAGTGAAAAATGGAATATGGCCATTATTTTTTAAATTATAACCATAACCTGTACCAACATTAGCACCTAGAGTTATAGACGGCAGATAGGATGCTTTAGCAATTGCAACCGATAAATCTGCTGATTCAATATTAAGTTCAGCTTTCTTAATTTCAGGTCTGTTAATTAACGCCTTGTTATAAACTTCATCAGAAGTTTTATAAAATAAAGTATTTGATGGAGAATTTAATTCTATAACTTCAACGTCAAATTCGTCAGGTTCTACTTGTAATAATTGTGCTAAATCTAATAAAGCTAAATTCAATGTATTTTCATTTAAAATTAGAGCCTGTTCATCGCTAGCTGCAGTTGATTGTGCGTTTAATAAATCACCTTTTGGTTTTACTCCTGCTTCAAATTTTGCTTTTGCATTTTCAATTTGCTTTTTACTAATTTCATATTGTACTTTGGCTACATTTAAATTTTCTTTTGCAAATAATACATTTAAATAGGTGTTTACAACAAATAATGAAATGTCATCTTGAATTTTTTCTAAATCTAATTTACTTCCTTCAACACCCAATTTGGCTTGTTTATAAGTATTTAAATTTCGGTAACCATTAAAAACTGTTACTCCAGAGTTAATGCCAAATGAACCTCCATAAGTACTTGTAGAAACTCTGTTTTGAGATACAGGATCAAATCCCGATCCAAAGTTTAAAGTACCATTTGTTGATGCATTTAAATTTGGTAAAAAATTACCTTTTGAGCTATTAACATTTTCTTGACTTATTTCAACATTTAGTTTGTTTTGCTTAATGGTAATATTATTATCTAAAGCGTAATTAACACACTCTTGAAGAGTCCATAGTTTTTTTTGTGCGTGAACATTAATTAAAAATAACAATGCTAAAACACTTACAAATTTAGTTTTCATTAGCTGTTGGATAGTTTTTTGGTTAAATTTAGTTATAAGACGACTAAAATTATCATTTGTTACACAGTTCGCGTCTTATAGAAATGTTAAAGTTTCTGCTTGCGCATCCTTTTAATTAAAAAGAAAATTAAAACTCCAACTAACAAGTAAGGAAAAACCATTAAATATAGTATTCCTGAATTTAGTCCTTCGGCCTGAGATTCTCCGCCGCTTTCCACCACAGCCCTACACATTGCGCATTGAGCGTTTGAAAATTGAAAACTAAAAAAAATTACTATGTAAAAAAGTTTTTTCATTAATAAATATAATATGGCGAAATTAATAAATAAACTAAAACTCCTGAAATGGCTACATATAACCAGATAGGAAATGTAATTTTTGCTATTTTTTTATGAAGTTGAACATTATTAGTAATTGCCCTAACATATGTAATTAACACAAATGGAATTACTACTATAGATAAGAGAATATGTGATATTAAAACTATAAAATAAATAGTTTTTAAAATACCATCTCCCTCAAATTTTGTAGCATTTGAAGTCATATGATATACTATATAAAGTAACAAAAACAACATAGAAAAAATAATTGCAGTTTTCATTAACTTTTCGTGAAGCTTAATTTTGTTAGATTTTATAGCCCAAAATGCAACTATTAAAATTACCGCAGTAAATGCATTTATTGTAGCATAAATAGGCGGTAAAAAAACAGGTAGTTTCAAATCTATTTTTACACTAAATAAACCTGCAACAAGTAATGGAATTGCAACAGATAAAATAACTATCCAAGAATTATATTTTTTGGTAGATTTTTCCATTATTCATTTAATAATATAGTTACATCTTCCATTATTTTATGAATCTCTTTAGGATCTAAACCATCATAAAAAGCAACTGGATTTCCATATTTATCATATCTAGATCTAATATTTCCGTTTTTATCTACAATAGCAAAGGAACCTGAATGCTCAAACCCGCCTGCTGCCTGGCTGTCTTCACCTGCATATAAGGTAAATCCAGTATTGGCTAGTTCATAAATTTTATCTTGGCTACCTGTTAAAAAATTCCAGTTTTTTAAAGTTGCACCATGTTCTTTAGCATATTCCTTTAAAATTTTTGGTGTATCATGTTTTGGATTTATGCTAAAGGAAGCAATTCCAAAATCTGAATTACCATAAAATTTATTTTGAATGGTTACCATATTTTTATTCATTTTAGGGCAAATAGTTGGACAAGTAGTAAAAAAGAATTCTACTACATAAACCTTATTTTTATAAAATGAATTGGAAATAATTTTACCATCTTGGTTTGTAAATTTATAATCTGGAACCTTTGAAATTGTGGCTAATTTTGGCGTATTAAATTTATTTACAATTTTCGGAATTGCGTAAATTCCGAAAATTAAAACAATAAATGCAACGCCTACGTAGGAATATTTTTTCATTAGTTATTATTTTTTCTTCGATTTTCTTTTTCCTTAGATTTTTTATATTGATAATAAATAATATCAATATCATCTTTCATCTTATTCTTTAAAACCGCCACAGATTTCATATTATAACCGTATAGCTTACCATTTTTAGAATCCTCATCATCTTTTCTTCCTCTTAAGTGTAGTTTTTTATCAATAATAAAAGCATTATTAGATTGAGAATTTTCACTTAACGGACTTGGTACTTTAAAGCTATTATATATTTTTTTAATATTTTCTTCAGATGTAAAAACAAAGTGCCAATTTTTAAGATCTGTATATAAACCCAGTTGTTCTTTTACATTTTCAAAATTTTTTTCTGTTTCTAATGGCATTATAGCAACCATTTGAAAAAAAGGTTTTTGATAGTATCGTTTATAAATTACTTCGTTTAAATTAAAAATAGTCGCTTTTACTAAATTTTTATTTTTACCTGGAAAACAAACAACAGAGAGCTTGTTAGTAAAGGATGTGCCATTTGCATATTGCATTACATTTTCCACTTCATTTGTTAAAATTGGCAGATTTTGATATTTATAAATTCCTTTAGAAAGAAATATATAAAACACTAATGGTAAAATAAATAAAATAAAAAGTACCCAGAATTTTTTCATATGTAATGCAAAAAAACAAAAAAAGGTGGTTAATAACCACCTTTTTTTATAAATATTTTCTATTTAGTAATTCCATTTTGTTAATGGACCCAAAACATCATATATATATCCTCCTTCTATTAATAGCAATGTAGCTAAATATGCTATCAAAAAAACAGCAGTCCAAACAACCGCTCTTCTTAAATTCTTTTTTTCATCTGCCATGTGCATAAAGAACCAAGTTATATAATAAGCTTTAACTAAGGTTAAGACAATAAAAATGATATTTAACAAATTAGTACCTATAAAGCTAGTTAAATAGAGAAAATCAGGTTTATCAATGCCTAAAAAAACTTCAACAGCTGTAATTATTGAAAGTATTATAAACACTTTCCAAATTAATTTAGTGTGCGATATATGTTCTTGTGAATTTGTCATTATTTAGTTTTTAAATTAAGTAGAAGAATGTAAATACAAAAACCCAAACTAAATCTACAAAGTGCCAGTATAGCCCAACTTTTTCAACCATTTCGTAATGACCTCTTCGTTGATATGTTCCAATAATTACATTAAAGAAAATTATAATATTTATTAATACTCCAGAAAAAACGTGGAAACCATGAAATCCTGTAATAAAGAAGAAGAAGTCTGCAAAAGCAGTTTTACCATATTCATTAACCTTTAAATTAGCCCCTTTTACAACAGCCTTTGCATTATTTAAAAAGCCCATTGCCTTTTCTCTAGGAATAATGATTTTTTGTTTAGTTTCTAAATTTAACTGTTCCGTTCTAATAGTAATATCTGGATTTGATTTAAAGCCATTTATTACTTCATTAACAGAAAATGGAGGTAATTTACTTTCACTTACAAACCAAAGTCCGTTAGATTTAGTATGTTGTATTCTTTCTTTATGAGAACGAACTGCAAAATCTTCCAAAGCAATTTGATG
>DGOU01000193.1:0-2695 GCA_002390165.1 Lutibacter sp. UBA4458 | reverse complement strand
CCTTTAATAAAAGTCTTCCATTCCCATGCTTGAGAACTTAAAAATATTAACCCGCCTATTATGGTTAAAAACATATAAGTGGTTACTTTTTTTTGTTTCATTTGATGGCCAGCATCTACAGCTAACACCATAGTAACTGACGAGAAAATTAAAATAAAGGTCATAAATGCAACATAATACATTGGTGCGGAAACACCGTGTAAAAATGGCACATGAGTAAATACTTCGTCTGCAATTGGCCAAGATTCAATAAATTTAAAACGAGTTAAGCCATAAGCTCCTAGAAATCCTGAAAAAGTTAAAGCATCTGATAAGATAAAAAACCACATCATCATTTTACCATAACTTGCTCCTAAAGGTTTGTTTTCGCCACCATCCCAAGTAGAATGATTGGTGTCAGTAGCAGTTGTTACTTCCATATAAAAGTTAGTTTTTGATTTTTTTTAGTTATAGTTGTGCCAAAAATACATTTTTTTTTTATCTAACAAAATAGAAAAAGAAAAATAAGTAAATCCAAACAACATCTACAAAGTGCCAAAAAATTGCACCTAGCTCTAATCCTAAATAATTAGAAGCAGAATATTTTTTAAAAATATGATTAAATAATACTACAATTAAAACAATTATTCCGGCAAAAATATGCAATAAATGAGCAATAGTAATACCATAAACAAAAGATGATTTAACCGTACTTTGGTCTCCTGCAAAATACAATCCTTCTTTATAAAGTTGAGAAAACCCATCAAATTGAAAATAAACAAATCCTAAACCTAACAATAATGTTAACACCAAAAATATGGTAGTGACTTGAGAATTCCCTTTTTTAATAAAATTTTTAGCCATAAAAAAAGTAAGGCTACTAAAAACAATTAAAACCGTGCTAATATTAAAAGCGCTAGGTAAAATAAAAGAAACCCAATCTGTTCTTGATCGGCTGACTACATAGGCACTTGTTAATCCAGCAAACATCATTGTCATACTAATCATAGCTACCCAAAGCATAGGTTTTGCCGATTTTTGATGAGCTTGTTTAATTTCTTGTTGTAAAGATTTTTTCATTTAGTTAGTGTAAAAATTTATCTACTACGTAAATAATTTGTATTAAAGTTATATATAAAACGCTAGACAACATCAATTGTCTTGCATGTTTATCCGTTTGAAATTTGTATAATTTTATAGCATAAAACAACATTTTACCTCCTAAAGCTACTAAAATTATTGCTGTTACAGGAAAAATGTAAAAATCTCCAGTTCGTTTAAATACTGGAATTATAGAAACCAAGGTTAAACAAACAATATAAATTATAATTTGAATAACTGCTTTTCTATTTTTTTTACCCATTGGCATTAAATTAAAACCTGCTTTTTTATATTCATCAAATTGCAACCATGCAATAGCCCAAAAGTGTGGAAACTGCCAAAAAAACTGTATTAAAAATAAGGTTCCTGCTTCTATGGAAAAATGATTTGTAGCTGCTACCCAACCTAACATAAATGGAATTGCCCCTGGTATAGCTCCAACAAAAACAGATAATGGCGTTACCGATTTTAATGGGGTATAAACACTAGTATATAAAAATATAGAAACAGCACCAAACAAAGCGCTTTTAGGATTTATGCTGTACAATATAGCTAATCCTAACAAGGTAAAAGAAACTGCAATAACCATAGCCATAGAAACATGCATTCTACCTGCAGGCAGTGGTCTGTTTTTTGTCCGTTTCATTAAAGCATCTGTATCTTTTTCAATAATTTGATTAAATGCATTAGATGCACCAACCATTAAATACCCTCCAATAGCTAACATAACTAAAGTGACTATGTTAATTTTATCTACTGCTAATAAATAACCAGCTATGGATGAAAAAACAACACTTAAAGATAAGCCAACCTTAGTTAACTGTTTAAAATCATTGAAAATTGATAGGAAACTCAATTTTTTTGGTAAAATATTAGAAACTATCTGCATATTGTACATTGAAATATGTGCAAATATATTTTTTTATTTAAAATTTACAACCTTAAAACAAGATGTTTAACTAAATTTTTAAAATAAACCTCAAAAAAACCTTTGCAATTAACAGATTTATATTAAATTTGCCCTCGCATTTGAGACATTAAATGCACGTTCTTTAAAAAAAATGACTGCGAAAGTAGCTCAGGGGTAGAGCATCACCTTGCCAAGGTGGGGGTCGCGGGTTCAAATCCCGTCTTTCGCTCTGAAACTTTCTTTAAAGATACCAATGCTGAAGTGGTGGAATTGGTAGACACGTTGGACTTAAAATCCAATGTCCATTAGGACGTACGGGTTCAAGTCCCGTCTTCAGTACATAGTAAAACCGTAAACAATAATTTATCATTTGTTTACGGTTTTCTTGTTTCTATTTTAGTCAACACCTACTTCCATTACATCAGAAAAAATATCTAGTAGAGTAACTCTTAATTCCAATCTTTTGCTTTACGTTTACACAATAAAGTTTAACTATGCCAATCGATTACCTAGGCAATATGCATTAAAATTTCAACAAAATTCATTGTCTATGTCGATGCAATAAATTGATATTTTTCTTCTTTCATCTCAGATGAAAGAAGAAAAATATCAATTTATTGCATCGACTTAGACAATGAATTTTGTTGAAATTTTAATGCATATTGCCTAGGTAATCGATTGGCATAGTTAAACTTTATTGTGTAA
>DGOU01000107.1 GCA_002390165.1 Lutibacter sp. UBA4458 | reverse complement strand
TTTAGCAGGTAATACGCCACATGAAACTTACAATGGCACTCATTTAAATTTAAAACAGTATACCTCGCATTTTACAGAGAACAAAAAGAAACGAGTTCTTCAAAACCAGAAGAGTGTTTGTAGTAATTGTACACTAGTTTAAATATTTTTACAAAAAAAACTAAGTTAACTAATTGACTGTCTTTACATTCCCATATAAGGGACAAGTTTTTGTAAAAGAATCATAGAAATAGCACCTTTACACCTTAGATGCTCTTATTAAAAACGTAAAACTTAAATCTATTGCATAAAAAAACCACCTTATAGGTTGGTTTCTTTATTTCATTTTATTAAAAACATCCTCTACTTCCTTACTGATTTCATCAGCTATTTTTATTAATTCACCCTGATAAACGTAATCAATATTTAAATAGGTTGGTTTGCCTGTAAAGGAATAATGATTTTTCTTTATTTTTTTGTATGATACAGACCAAGTTATGGTGTCTAAATCTTTTTTAATTTCATAAGCATTGAAATAAAACTCACAATTGTTTTTTGGTTTAATTTTTACAAAAGTATAAGTGTCTTTATCAAAATACTTCTCTATTTGTAGATTATCTTTTCTAAAAACATTACCTATTTTTTTACCGTTTTCATACAGTTCAAACGAACCATATTTTAAACCCTTACAATCCCCTTCATCTTGTGAAAAAATAAATAATGGAATTATTAAAATTAGAACTAAACTTATGCTTCTCATAATATCTTTTGTAATTCTTTATATACCATATAAATTCCAACCAATATCAGCCCTAACATTGATATCCGTTTTTTAACCCTAAAAGATTGTATCATACCATCATTTTTTAGTTTTTTTTCGTTTTTAAAAATATATGAAAAGTAAATTATTCCGAAAATAATAAAAATTAAACCAATAATCAGATTTATATAATTCATCTTACACTAGAACTTTATTTTTTATTTGGATCTTCCCAAGGTATGGATATTGAAGGTGCAATATTAGTCTCAAAATATTCTTGATTTAATACTTCTGATCCTTTAATTATCGCTTCTGAAGTTTTATTAGCCCCTGATTTAACAAATTCTTTTCCAGCAGCTTTTCTTGTTGCTTTTACTCCTGCTTCTCCAACTTCACCTAAACCATAAGAAACAAGCAACTCAATACCAACAACAGTAGGGCTTTTGCCATCACTTAAATCTACTGCTGCATTTATTAATTCACCTGTCATACTAATACCTTCTGTTAATGGAAGAAATTCTACTTGACCTGTTGAGTAAGCTAAAATGGAAGCTCCATCACCTATATTTTCTAAACCTTCACCAACAACCTTTGCACCGCCTTTTAAAGCCTCTGTTCCACCTTCACCCATGTCTTTTATTGCAACCATTCTATTAGATTGCCCCTCCTGTTTTATTTGCTCTTTCTTTGCTCCATCAGAAGTTTTGGCAGTAGCCATCTTTCTATATCCTTTACCATAAGTTTCATTACTAACATAATTCATAGCTCCTGCAATAAATTGTGCCGCTCCTAATACAAATCTTTCTAACTCTTTACCTTCTAGCTCAGTACCCATTCCAAGTTTATTCTCTTGAAAAGCATAGGTAGAATTATAAGTATAATCTTCAGCCAAAGGATCTATTTGCCAGAATCTACCAATACTTGGATCACTCATTCTAAATTTCCACTCGTGGGTATTTAAATCTAAGTCGGCTGTAAATTCTTGACTTTGGTAAGTTTTTAAATTATTTTCTACACCGTATTCATAGCTGTTATAACCTTGATGCTCTAATCCAAAGGGATAGTAGTTTTGCTCTCGTCTTATTTCGGAAGCATTTACAAAACCATTATTATCATCGTCAGCATAAGTAATCCGAACATTTTTCCAAATATCTTTTAATTGGTAAACATATTGAAATGAGCTTCCATTTGGTTCAACATATCCTTCCGTATGATAGAACTGTTTTAAAGTATTATTTTCGTACACGAAGTTGCCTGAGTAATCTGTTGTTGTGATACTACCATTATCATTGGTTGTCTTTCTGAGCTTAGTTCTATCAGCTGCATATACGTAATTAATTTTCTTAGTATTAGAGTTATCGAACTTAATCTCAGTTGGCATATTCAGATGGTTGTAACTTATCGAAGTTATCCCCTTGTTAGCATCAGTCAATAAATTTCCGTTGGTATCGTAAGTGTATTCTGTAGTTTGATTCGCACCATCTTTAAAACCATAAGTATCATTTCCGTTGTCTAAAACCTTTTTGAGTTTATTACTGTTGGTTTCATAGGTGTAAACCAAATTGTCCATCACTCCAAAACTTGTTGCAGCTAGATTAGTATGACCTTTTCTAAGCAGGTTTTGAATGTTCCCATTCTTATCATAAGATATGCTTTGTAAACTGTACCGCTGGTCGTTTGTATCATCGATTGCACCCGTAATTCTATTCAGTGCGTCGTAGGTATAGGTATATTGGTTACTTTCAGGATTACTAGTATCATTTATACTGGCGCTATTCCAAAGTGTTTGACTTATATTCCCGTTATATAACCTTTTATTCACATTTGCAATATCATTATAATTAATATTAAAAGCAAATAAATCGTCTCCAATATTATTTACATCATTGATCTGTTTTAACCAACCTCTTACATTATAAGTATAATCAATCGTTTGTAATCTAACTTGTGTAGTACCTCCTCCAACACCTTTTGATTCCAATTGCCCTAAATTGTCATAGCTATTCTGAACGATAACTTCCTCGGAGCCGCTATCGATAATTTGTATTTGCTCTGTCAATCTTCCCACATGATCATAAGTAAACTTATCTTCGATTACAATATCAACTCCTGATTTGGTATGTGTAGTTGTAGATTCTATGACATTTCCTAAAAAATCTAATTTGTTTTCTACAACATCAGTAGTGCCCAAATAATCATTTTGGCTATAAACCCAAATTGGACGATTTTTTTCATCATAACCTGTTACCGTTGTAATCCAATCATTGGTTTCTAAAACCTTAACCTTATTTCCGGAAGCTAATCCTTTAATGTTCGAGATGATAGTATCTGAATAAATATTGACAGGTGGAACAGTAATACCCATTTCCGATCCTAAAAAATCATAATTATCATAGTAATTAATGGTTGTGATTTCATTCATAGTAGTTGGTATAGCATCATTGCTATAATACAATTTAACTCCACCAAGGGTAGTATAACTAGATTCTTGTTTTACATACTGCTTATAAGATGCTGGATTATCAGCTAATATTTGAAAATCTTTTCTTGATTTAGTAACATCTTTCTCTCCAGAATAGGCTACTCTGCCATAAGCATCATATTTGGTAAATAACCATTTATTCTGACTATCTAAAACAGCATCTTGAGTAAGTACTGGTTGATCTGTTAAATTATAAACAATACTTTCCCATCCTTTACCAGGTATCTTTTTTTCTATCAATCGATTTCTTCTATCATATCTGTATTGATAAGCCAAATCATTCAAGTTTATATTTATAGTATTTAAACTTTCAGTAGATGCATCAATCTTGGGAGGAAGTACATAGGTTAAATTACCATAATTATCATACACATAGTAAGTGTCATGTGCTGCTTCTGTTTCTCCTGCATCATTGGTATCTC
>DGOU01000005.1 GCA_002390165.1 Lutibacter sp. UBA4458 | reverse complement strand
CAGAGGCTTACAAAGAAATTTTAATTGATGCTGAAAACTATTTAAAATATGCAGAAAAAGCCTATAAGTTAGATTCAATAGGTTGGAAAAATGCAATTTCATATTTTAATTCATTAATAAAAAATAAGAATTTTGATGCCGCAAAGAAATTGTTGCAAAGCAAGAATTTTAAATCAATTTTTAATGAAGAATTAGAATTTAAATATTTATTTTATTGGTATTATCACCAAGGAGATTATAAAAAAGCAATGGAATCCCTTGGTAAATATAAATATGAGAATCATTTTGAATTTGCCATAAATCTTGCACAACAAAATAAAGTAATGGAGACCTATCAAATTTTAAACAACGATGTTTTAAAAAAATTTGAAAAAGCAATTGTCTTTGCCATATTAAAAGAAAGAGATTCAATGTATTATTACATAGATAAAGAGAAAGATATTTTCTATATCCAAGAATTCAATGCTTTTAATGAGGTTGATCCATATAGAAAAGAAGAAAGGTATAAAGCTTTTCTAAAAAATAATTATTTACCTATTACACATTGGAATGAGTAACTTAATAAAATAAGTATTTCAATTTTAAAGTGATCAATAAAAAACCTTTATTGCTTAAAAACTTTCAATTTATATTTCTCAAAACTGCATAATTAAACACAGTAAAAAATAAAAAAGTCTAATCCCAAATACAAACTCTTTCCTATCTATATATCACTATAAAATTCTAGAATTAAGTTTATTTGACTGATATATTTATTAATAGGATGAATGAGGCTTCATAATTGTAATTAATGCTTCAAAATTTAAATATTTTGCAGCTTAGTTGATATGTACTACATACTTATATTTCAGAAATTTATGATGTAAATTTTAAATCATACGTTATGAAAACTTCTAATCTATTTATTAAGGTATGTAGCTTTTTGCTATTAATATTCTTAGCCTTTAGTTGTACTAAAGAAGATCCTATCGCTTTGGATAATTTCAACTCCAATTCGAGTAAAAAAAGTAACAGTAACAAAGACCCGCTTATGCCAACCGGAGATTCGACCATTGACACTGAAAATCTCCAGACTGCGATTAACACTTTAGGTTCTGGAGAAACGCTTTACCTTGGCCAGGGTACTTTTATGGTTCACGCTAGTCTGGTTAGACAGTCTGTTTACCCATTAAGTCCTAACTACATTTCTGAACCTTTCAGCGGAACCATTCAGGGAGCAGGCAAAGGGAAGACAATAATCAGATCTGTGCGAGGACCAGGGGGTGAAGATTTTGAAGAATGGAAAGATCCGTGGTATGAATTTACACCAGGTACATTTATCATTCTAGGTGAAGGATATGTAGGTTTTAAAGATATGACTTTTGAAGCAGACTCTGAGATTATTGCATCTTGGTATTACGGCTATGGTATTTCCACCACAGGATTAGCATCTTATGTCTACATTGGATCAGACTCTGAATGTGAGGGAAAGGCTAGCACAGATTGTATAAATGTTCATTTCAAGGGTAGCCTTGATTCCTCTGGCAGACAAGAGGTAGGGCACCTATTTACACCTTGGGGAGGCAAGAATTCGACCCATAATGTCAAATCTTGTGAATTTGAAAATGGTTTATTTGATATGTTGTCATTTGGATTACAGGATAACGCTACGATCAATATTGGAGGAAATGCAAGTGAAAAAGTAACATTAACTAACTCTCTTTTTTCTGCAATTCAATTTTATTATTGTGGTAATACCACTGTTAATGTATCTAATACAGAGGTTCATGATGCACCTGGGCTTTTATTTCTAACCCATCACATAAATACGCTTTCAAATATTACTATGACCCACAATGTTATGCAACTTTTACCAAATTCTGAGTATGCAGGTGTAGAGGTATGGAATTATAGAAAATATGGCGATGTATTGACTTCTATCTCAAACAATAAGATCCACAGTGAAGATTCCTGGCTGTTTGGGCCAATCTTTCTGGAAGGTGTAGAAAATGCAATGATCAAGAACAACAAAATCACTGGAAAAGGTGCGGCAGCGATCTATCTTGGAATCTACGGGTCTACTGGTCATGCTACATTGAAAGGCAATAACTTGGCGAATTGGGAGAACACAGGTCCCGATAACCCTTGGGGATTTACCGCAGCACCGATATGGCTTGGGTCTAACATAACTGATTCATTTGTTGTTGGTGGTAACAACAAGGTGAACGTTTTTGACGAACCGGGATATGATGAATCTTGGAACCCTTTACCACCAGATGCTAATGGCAATGCACAGACCTACGACGAGTATGGTAACATCGTTCCGAAGAACAATATTTTCACAGGCGTTAATAACATGCATGTTAATATAGGTCAGGACATTAGAGATGCGATGAAACAAATGGCTGATGAGAAAAAAGCTAAAAAGAATCGTCACTTACATTGATAAATTTTACATTTATAATTGGAGCTATTTTTATACTTCTTAAGAAGAATGCTCCTGTTAATGATTAAAATAAGCCGTCAGAATTAATTTTCTGGCGGTTTTTATATTAGTGCTTCATCCTAAAATAAAATCCTATATATAATTTGTTTTATTAT
>DGOU01000243.1 GCA_002390165.1 Lutibacter sp. UBA4458 | reverse complement strand
TCTTCTTCTGAAATTTCTCCTGCAATTTTTTTACCTAATGCTTCAAACGCAGAAACAATATTTAGTTTTTGTCCTTTATAATTTCCTGAAGCAATGGTTCCACCGTAAACCATTAATGATGGTCGGTTTAACCTAAGCATTGCCATTATTGCACCCGGCATATTTTTATCGCAACCAACAACGGTTACCAATCCGTCATAACTTTGAGCATTCATAACAATTTCAATAGAATCGGCAATTATATCACGTGAAGGCAAAGAAAAATTCATACCTGAAGTACCCATTGAAATTCCGTCACTAACTCCAATGGTATTGAAAACTAAACCAACTTGATTTTTTTTATTGACTTGTTGCTTAATTTCATCCGCCAACTTATTTAAATGCATATTACAGGTGTTTCCGTCATAACCAGTACTTGCTATACCTATTTGAGGTTTATTCATGTCTTCTTCTGACAAGCCAACACCATACAACATGGCTTGTGCAGCTGGTTGTGTTTCGTCTTGAGTTACTCTTTTACTATATTTATTTAGTTGCATTATTAACTATAATTTTTTAAAATTTATTTGTTTTCACTTTATTTCTTATTCTGGCAAGCAGCAAATTTAACTTCTGCCTATATCTTTTAGGTTTTGCTAATTCTTTTTCTACTATATCCATATTGTCTTTTTTTTATATAATTAATTGAATTTTAAATATTTACATCAATATATTTTACTACGATTACGGAAATAAAAAAACCTTCCTAAAAATGTAGGAAGGTTTTTAAAATTTATATTTTTTAAAATATTGTTCCTACGTTCTATGCGAAATAATCACAGAAATTTGAATAGAAATAATATTTATAATTTGTGTTCTCATAATTGATTAGAGCAAATATGAACTATTTTTTTAAAACAACCACTATTTTTTTACTTATTTAATAATTTTGCCTTTTGTTTAATAATTTGCTCCACCGTTTTATTTTCAATTTTACTTTCTAGCCAAGAAATAATATCTAAGTATAAAAATGCTCTTTTTTCATAAGGGTGATTTTCTATAGTTTTAAACTCTTCATTCAATTCAAAAAATGCTTTTTTTAAGTCCTGCGGATATATTTTACTTAATTTTTTTAAAAAGGAAATCATTTTGCGTTGTACTTGTTGTAAATCATTCATTTTAAGTAAAAACTTGTAAGTAGAAACTATTAATGCTTCAATATTAAAATCTAAACCAGCATCGTAATGCGCAACTAAATTTAGAATTCTCGAAAAACAGAGTAAATCTTCGCGCATTTTCAATTCCTTATTACCAATAATTTTATTTAAATAGTAAATACAAGATTTATAATCTCCTGCTCCAAAATACATAGATGCAATTTTGTAATAAAAAACCATTATATGATGTGCATCAATTATAGCATGATATTTTGGTATTTCACTTATTAAAAAAGATACAAAAGGTAAACCTTTAGTAAATTCTCCTTCTAAAAAATACTGATTAAGTTTATTTTGATTGAAATATAAAAACACCAAGGATTTTGTGTTTTCATTCATTGCAATTAAATCGTTATCTATTTCATATTCAAGCTTTTTAAAAACTTTAATAAATTTAGTTTTATGCTTTATTAAATATAGCGATTCCAACAAATAATTAATTCCTTTTAAATAAAAAACCGGATTTTGAAGTTTTCTGTTTGGTATATCATCAAATAAATCTACCCATTTTTGTGAATATTTATAACTATTTACAAAATCCTGCAAAATTAAATGATACCATAAATAAGCTTTATAAAGAAATAATTTTTCTTTAAAACTTAACTCGCTAATTTTATATGATGGCAAACGTTTTTTAAAATAATTAGTTACAAATAAAACATCCTCGTTATTTTTTACATAGCCTTGTTTTAACAATAAACTATACAATTGCAAGGCTAAATTTGATAATTTACTACTTCTGGCATTTTTTATATTTAATTCTTTAGCCTGTTTAGAAAGTTGTTCAGCCCTGTTACTCAAACTTCGTGTAATGTACTGTGATTCAATTACTTTTTCAAACTCTACAATTTCAAAAGCTAAATTGTTTTCACTATTTAAAATGGCTATTTCTTTGGCCTTTTCTAATATTTTTAAACTTTGATTATACAATCCTTTACCATATAAAATAGTTGCAAAATCAAATTGCTCTCTAATATTAGTTCTAATATTTTGATGAACTGGATTTAATCGAAGGCTTTTTAAAATTAGTTTATATAAATGAGCTTTGGCATTAGAAATTTGTTGCTTTTTTATGGTTGTTTTATTTAAAATTTTTACTTCATTATATGCTACAGATTTATCTAATAAATTAAAAAGAACCATAAAATTTGCTTTGGCGTTGCCACCTAATCTTCCCGCATAAACTTTAAATTGCCTTTTTTCAGATTTCGAAAGAGACTTAACTAATAAAAAAAGAGTATCATTTTTTTCTGTAGCCATTGTAGTGTTTTTAATTATATAGCGCTGATTACAAAGTTATTATAAAATTATTTTTAAAATTGAATATAGTATTATGATTACCAAACTACTCAAAATCGAAAATAATTACAACTATTTTTGATTTTCAAAAGTGATAAAAAAAAACTACAAATGAGTAAAAATAGCATTCAAATATTTGACACTACGTTAAGAGATGGAGAACAAGTACCAGGTTGTAAACTTAATACTAAACAAAAATTACGTATTGCTAAACAATTAGATTTACTTGGTGTAGATGTTATAGAAGCTGGATTCCCAGTTTCAAGTCCAGGAGATTTTGAATCGGTAGTTGCTATTTCAAAATT
>DGOU01000192.1:24063-24854 GCA_002390165.1 Lutibacter sp. UBA4458 | reverse complement strand
TCTGTTTGTTTTTTAACATCATTAGCAGATTCAGAAATAATTACTTTATGGCCGGTTCTTTCCGCTTCTCTTATAATTCCCTTAAGTAAAGTAGCGGTAAAATAATGTGAAATATCAGGTACAATTACGCCAATTATATTGGTTTTATGAGCTCTAAACCCTTTTGCAAAAATATTTGGCACATAATTATTTTGTTTTGCATATTTCTTAACTTTTTCTCTAGTTTTAGAACTTATATCAGGGTGATTGTTCAAGGCCCGTGAAACTGTAGAAATTGAAAGTTTTAATTCTGTGGCTATTTTTTTTAACGTTATTATATTTTTTTTATGCATACAGGGCTACTTTTATTTTAAAGTAAATTTAGACTTTATTTTTTAATGCAACATTTACCGCAAACGTTTGCAGTTCTAATTTTGCTAAAAATAGCTTAAAACTATTAATTTCATCTTAATTTAACAGAAAATTAAAAACTAAACTCATATGAATTGGTTAGATTATAGCATAGTAATATTATATATTTTATTTTTTTTAGGAATGGGATATTTCTTTAAAGAAAATAAAAATTCCAAAGATTATTTTTTGGGTGGAAAAAGTATGGGATGGTTTCCATTAAGCTTGTCCACAATGGCAACGCAGTTATCGGCTATTAGTTTTATATCTGCTCCAGCATTTGTTGGTTTAAAATTAGGTGGCGGAATGAAATGGCTATCCTTTGAATTTGCAGTACCAATTGCAATGTTAGCAATTATGATATTTATTATTCCTCCTCTATTCAGGTCTGGCGTTGTTAG
>DGOU01000192.1:23651-23940 GCA_002390165.1 Lutibacter sp. UBA4458 | reverse complement strand
TAATTATAAGCGTTATCACTATAATTTATTCTTGGCAAGGTGGTATGAAAGCGGTAGTTTGGGGTGATGCTATTCAAATGATAATATTATTTGCTGGCTTATTAATAAGCCTATATTATGGTTGGAATTTAGTGCAGGAATATGGAGGATTACCTAATGGATTTGATGCTTCTCGTTTACAAGTAATTGATTATAATTTAGGAATTGGTAAAGGCAATGAATACGGATTCTGGCCAATGCTAATTGGTGGATTTTTTCTATATGTTTCCTATTATGGTTGCGATCAAAC
>DGOU01000192.1:9877-23644 GCA_002390165.1 Lutibacter sp. UBA4458 | reverse complement strand
TAATGGGACTTATAATTGGTAGTTTAGTTACATTGGCTCCTGATTTTTTACATCAAATTGCTATTACAACACAAAAATATTTTCCTGCTGAATATGCACAATATGGTCTAAAAGCAGATTTAATGGTTCCTGTGTTTATAATAAAATATTTACCTAATGGATTAATAGGTATTTTAATGATAGGTATTTTATCCGCCGCAATGTCCTCGTTAAGTTCAACAGTTAACTCACTTTCTGCAGTAACCGTGGAAGACTTTTTTAATAGAGGAGAAAAAAAATTATCTCAAAAAAAATATATGTATATCTCAAAAATATCTGTTGTTTTTTGGGGTCTTGTTTGTATTGCAAGTTCTTTTCTTTTTGGAGGAAGTAATAGTGCTGTAATTGAAATTATAAATGCAATTGGTTCTGTTTTTTATGGTCCAGTTTTAGTAACTTTTGTTTTAGCATTTTTCTCTAAAAAAGTAAATCATATCGGTATGAATGCAGGTATAATTATAGCAGTTTTAATTAACCTGATTTTTTCTAAAACTATGCAAGAAATGTTTCATATAGATTTAGGTTTCGATGTATTTTGGATATGGCTTAATTTTACTGGTGTGGTTATTGCTTTGGTGGTAGCCTATGCGGTTACAGCCTTAACAAGTAGTGTTAAAGTTAAAACAATTTCATCAAATTTATTTACAGTAAAAAAATCTGATTTCCTTAAAAAGGAAGTAGCTATTTTATTTTTGTTTTTTATTGCTATTCTAATATTCAGCTATTATTTACCTACAATTTTAAGTAATTTTTAAACCGTTAACAGAACTCTAAAATGAAAATTAATTTACCAAACAGCGAACTTAAAACATCTTTACAAAGCTTATACGGAGATAAATCGGATTGGGTTATTGAAAAAGTGGAAGAATTGCTTGAAAAATATGGTAATTCAAACAATTATAATGAAACAAAACTATCTGAAAAAGATGTAATTTTAATTACGTATGGCGATAATATTCAACAAAAAGAAAATTCGCATTTGCAAACATTAAATAAATTTATTGTTAAATATTGTTTGCCTGAAATAAACACTACACATCTTCTTCCGTTTTACCCTTATACTTCCGATGATGGTTTTTCAATAGCTGATTATTTTGAAGTAAATCCTAACTTTGGAAACTGGGATGATGTTAAAACGATTGCAGATAATAGTAATTTAATGTTTGATGGAGTGATTAATCATATGTCAAAATCATCAAAATGGTTTAAATCCTATTTAAATAATGAAAAAGGTTTTGAAGATTTTTTTATAAATGTAAATCCTAATGTAGATTTATCAAAAGTAGTACGCCCCAGAGCTTTACCTTTATTAACAGAATTTAAAGATTCAAAAGGTTTAGAAAAACATATATGGACTACTTTTAGTGAAGATCAAGTAGATTTGAATTTTTCTTCTCCTAAAGTTTTTATAAAAATATTGGAAGTGCTCCTATTTTACGTTAGTAAACAAGCTAAATTTATTAGGTTTGATGCAGTAGCTTTTTTATGGAAAACCATTGGAACAAGCTGTATTCATTTACCTGAAACCCATATTATAATTCAACTTTACAAAAAAATTATAACCTCTATAACCAAAAATATACATTTTATTACAGAAACCAATGTTCCTCATCTTGAAAACATCTCTTACTTTGGTGATGGTAAAAATGAGGCAGATTTAGTGTATAACTTCACCTTGGCTCCACTTCTTGTATATTCCATAATGAAAAACAATGTAGAAACACTTACCAATTGGGCAACTTCACTTAAATTACCTAGTAAAAAAGTTTGTTTTTTTAATTTTACAGCTAGCCATGATGGTGTTGGAATTAGACCATTGCAAAATATAATTTCAGATAATGAAATTGATGAATTAGCAACTTGGACGTTAAAACATAACGGAAAAGTATCCTATAAAAATAATGAAGATGGTTCTCAATCGCCTTATGAATTGAATTGCAATTATATGGATATTTTAAGCAATGAAAAAGAAGATGATGCTACTAGAGTAAATAAAATGTTACTTACACAAGCAGTAATGTTAGCAGTTCCTGGAATACCTGGAATTTATATACACTCATTAATTGGCTCACAAAATTATTATGAAGGTGTTGAAAAATCAGGGATTAATAGAAGAATAAATAGAGAAAAACTAGATTTTGATACACTTGAACTTGAACTTAATGATAAAAAATCTTTAAGAAATAAAATCTATTCTAATTACAAAAAATTATTAAATATACGAACCACCGAAAAAGCATTTAATCCATTTGGTAGTGCTACCTATTTCAGTAAAGAGAATCATAAAATTTTTGTCATAAAAAGGCAATTTAATAATGAAATTATTTATGCGGTTTTTAATTTTAGCAATCAATTAATAAAAATGAATGCTTTAGCTAAAAATGTAAGTAATTTATTAAATGATAAGAAGTTGAAAGAAGATACTTGGCAAATTAAACCTTATAATTTTGTTTGGTATAAATCATAAAAGTATGAAAGTAATTATTGCTCCAGATAAATTTAAAGGTTCGCTTTCAGCTCAAGAAGTGTGTAACGCAGTAGAAAAAGGATTAAAAAAATTTGATTCTTCTATAACATGTATTAAACATCCTTTAGCAGATGGTGGAGAAGGGACATTAACTATTTTACAAAATTATTTTAAACTAAAAACAGTTTCAGTTAAAGTTAAAAACCCAATTTTTGAAACTATTGTTTCTAGTTACAAAACATCAAAAGACACGGCGTTTATTGAAATGTCTAATGCATCTGGACTTCAATTATTAAAAAAAGAGCAACAAAATTGTTTTTACACCACAACTTTTGGCACTGGAGAATTAATTGCAGATGCTATTGAAAAAGGATTTAAAAATATAGTTCTTTTTATAGGTGGTAGTGCTACAAATGATGCTGGAATAGGAATGGCGACTGCTTTAGGATATAAGTTTTTTAATAGTAGCAATTTAAAAATAAAACCAATTGGAAAAGAGTTAATAAACATTACCAAAATTTCATCAAAATCCTTAAAATATAATTTGAGCGATATCAATTTTAAGGTAATTTGTGATGTTAAAAATCCGTTATATGGTAAAAATGGAGCTGCTTATGTATATGCAAAACAAAAAGGAGCAAATAAAAAAGAGATTGAAATTTTAGAAGAAGGATTACTAAATTTTGACACTCAGGTTAAAAAATATTTAAATAAAAATATAGCAAATATTGAAGGCTCAGGAGCTGCTGGTGGTTTAGGTGCTGGAGCTTTATCTTTTTTAAATGCAAAGTTGATATCCGGAATTGACTTTATGTTTGAGCAAACTAACTTTAATAAGTATCTTAAACAAAATATTGATTTAATTATTACAGGCGAAGGAAGTGTTGATAAACAAACCTTAGAAGGAAAAGTGGTTAAAGGAGTTTGTGAAAAAGCTAAAGTTTTTAATATTCCTGTTTGTATTGTTGCAGGAATAATAAAAGATAAACAACAAGTAATGGATAATTTAAAACCTATAGCTCTAAATTCTATAATGGAATTAAATGTTTCTACCGATGAAGCTATGGAAAACGCAAAGTATTTTGTAGAAGAAATAATTTATAAGCAATTAAAAAACATAAAAAAAGCCAACAATTAGTTGGCTTTTTGTTATAAATAAAATTCTATTTTATTGATTTCCTAAAATAATTGGCATTCCAGATTTTCCACTACCAATAACAATTACCTTACTATTAGGGGAATTAGATAATTGAATAGTTGCATCAATACCTTTATCCTGAAGGATTTTTTCTGTTAGTGACGCACTTAAAATACGGTTTGCATCTGCTTTACCTTTTGCTTCAATAACTTGGCGTTCAGCTTCTTTTTGTGCTTTTTCAATTCTAAATTTATATTCTAAAGATTCTTGTTCTTGCTTTAATTTACGTTCAATGGCATCTTTTATTGTTGGAGGCAAAGTCACGTCTCTTACTAAAGCTTCATTTAATTGTATAAATTGGCTGTCTAATATTGCCTTAGTTTCATCGAATATTTCTAGCTGTATGATATCTCTTTTACTTGCGTATAATTGTTCCGGAGTATAACGTCCAACCACACTTCTAGCTGCTGATCGCATAGCCGGCATAATCACTCTTTCAACATATTGTTCTCCCCTTTCCTGGTGTAATTTTCCTAATTCATTATATTTTGGCTGATACCAAGCAGAAACTTCTAATAGAATATCTAATCCGTTTGAAGATAAAACTTTCATTTTTTCAAATAATTCTTGTTGTCTAACTTCATATACGGTAACTGTATTCCAAGGTGCAACAATATGAAATCCTTCCCCTAAAGGAGGCTGATCGGTTACAACTCCTCCGGCAAACCGTTTCCATAAAACACCAGCTTCACCAGCGTCAATATTAACAGTTGATTTCGAAATAAAAATTAAACCAATTATAACTAAAAAAATAATAGGTATAATAGATTTTGGTAATTGCATTTGCTGTTGACTACTCATTTTATAGTTCTTTTTTAAATTAGTTGTTAAAAATACAAAACTCAAATTACAAATTACTTATTGTAAAGAATAAAAATTATTCTTTTTTAGGTAGAAAAGCACCACTGGTTAATACTTTTCTGTTTTGCAAGGTTGAATTCTCATCAATTATTTCCATCCAGTTTTCTGATTTTAAACCTATTTTAACTTTAACTTTTTCAAAATTTAGAGTAATATCATTTTCTTCTTTAAGAACTAAAATATAAAAGTTTCCATTATCTTCCAATAATGCACTTGTAGGTAAAGCTATTTTTTCAACCGAATTAACTAAAATTTGAGCTTCAACAAACATGCCAACTAAAAATGGTTCATTTTCATTTTTTAAATGCCCATGAACTTTTGCAGTTCTAGTTATTTCATCAATAGATTTCCCTATTAAATGCACTTCAGCACTATAAATTTTATCTGAATTTTCAGGTATTTTAAATTGAATATTTTGGCCTTTTTTAATTTTTAAAACGTCTTTTTCAAATACAACTAATTCAAGGTGTTTGTGTTCATCATTTATAATTTCTAGTAACACATCTGAAGCGTTCATAAATTTCCCAACACTAGCATTAATTAAAGTAATACTTCCTTTAATTGGAGCATAAACTGGTATTATTGAAGTTATATTACCAGTTTTAATATTTGATGCATTTATATTCATTAACCTTAACTTTTGAGTTAATCCATTATGCAAAGCCAAAGCACTTTTATAATCGCTTTCTGTTTTTAAAAAATTTCTTTGAGAGGATATTTTTTCAGCAAATAATGTTTTTTGTCGATTGTATTCGCTTTTTAAATAATTCAATTTTTGAGATACTTCTAAATAATTTTGCTGTATTTCAATAAAATCAGGATTTTCAATAGTTAAAAGTAGTTGTCCTTTTTTTACTTTATTACCTACTAATAAAGGAGATGTTTTAATGTAACCGCCCATAATAGCACTCACTTTTGCTTTATTAGCTGGTGGAACATCAACCATGCCATTTGTTTGTATGGTTTCATTAAATTTTTGTAAGGAAACATTTCCTAACTCCATTTTTGCTGTTTCAAATTGAGGTTTTGTTATTTCAATTAAATCAGCAGTTTCCAACGCCGTTTTTTCATTTTTATCTGTTGGTTTTGATTCATTACAAGAAACCAATACTGTAAAAATTGAAATTAAGTATAGTGTATTTATTATATAATTTTTCATGATTTATAAGTTTAAATAGTTTATTTCTAAAGCTATTTGATTAAAAGAATTTAAATTAATTAAATAACTGATATTTATTTGATTAGCAGTTTCAATACTTTGAATAAATTGATAAAAATCAATTTGTCCATTTTTATAACTTGCCGTTGCTGTTTTTAAAATTTCTTTTGCTAAAAAATTACCATTTTCTTCAAAGTATTTTAATTGAGACTCATTTTTTTTAAGTTCTTCCAATAAATTCAAATATTTATATTTTAATTTTGATTTAGCATCAAAAGCAAGTTCCTCTGCAATATCACTATCTATTTTTGCTGCTGAAATTTTTGATGATTTTTCAGCAAAAAACAATGGAATTGAAATTCCTGCTTGAAAACTATTTACAGAATTATTGGCAATTAAATCTTTACTATTAAAATAATTAAAATGTAAATCGGGCAATAAAACTTGAGTTTCCATTTCCTTTTTAGCTTTAAATAATTTACTATTTTGCGTATAGTACCTATTTACTAAATGTGTTTTTACATTGACTTTTTTTACAGGAAGTTTTAGTAATTTTTCTGTGGATATTTTATAACTTTCATCCGTTTGAAGCAATATATTCAACTCTTGATATGCAATAGTAATATCATTTTTAAGCTGGCTTAATTTTGAGGAATATTGCTTGTATTTAGATTGTGAAGTAATCATTTCTAAATAATTTGTTTCACCAAGCTCATATTTTCTTTTAGCTGCTTTAGAAAAATTTTGATACAAACTATCTATATAAATTAAATGATTTAGTTTTTTATGTAGGTAAACTATTTTATAATACGATTTTGATACATTTTTTATTAAATCGTTTTTAGCCATTTCGTAAGATAGTTCAGTTAAGTTTACTGTAATTTTATTTGCTTTTTTTCTAGCAAAATAAATTGTTGGAAATTCAATAATCTGATCTATACCATAAGTTTCAAATGGTTTACCATCTGTTCCTAAATTAGTTCTATCTTTCTCGTAATACACTTTAGTTTTTGCAATATTAAAAGCACTATTAATTAATTTAGAACTTTTTTTATACTCTAAATTTTTAATATTTAATTGTTTATTATTTTCAATTGCTAATGAAATAGCTTCATTTAACGATATCGTTTTTTGTTGCGAAAAACTAACAACTGGTATTAACAATAACAGCACTATTAAAGTAGATGTTCCTCTTTTTTTTCTTTTTTTCACTGTAAACTTTTTAGTATCAAAAATTGCATATAAAACTGGCAACACTACCATAGTTAAAACCGTTGCTGTAATAAGCCCACCTATAACTACTGTAGCTAATGGACGTTGTACTTCTGCACCTGCATTTGTTGAAATAGCCATTGGTAAAAACCCTAATGCTGCTGCTGCTGCAGTTAAAATAACTGGACGCAAACGTTCTTTGGTTCCTTTTAATATTCGTTCATTAACATCGTCCATTCCATGTTTTTTTAATGATTTTAAATGCTCAATAAGTACAATTCCATTTAATACCGCAATACCAAACAATGCAATAAATCCTACCCCTGCAGAAATACTGAAAGGTAAACCTCTTAAATATAAAAGTAAAACGCCTCCAACAGCAGAAAGTGGAATTGCTGAGTAAATCATTAAGGCTTCTTTTATAGAATTAAATGCAAAGTGCAATAAAATAAATATTAAAAATAACGCAATTGGTACAGCTAATTTTAAACGTGCTTTGGCACTATTTAAATTTTCGAATTGTCCACCATAAGAAACCGTATAACCAACTGGTAACTTTACTTGTGTTTCAATTATATGTTTAACATCATCTACTACAGATTCCATATCTCTATTTCTAACGTTAATACCAACAACAATACGTCTTTTGGTATTATCTCTAGATATTTTTGCTGGACCTTTTGTATATTCTATATTTGCCAACTCGCGCAATGGAACTTTGTTCCCAAAAGGAGTATCTACATATAAATTTTTTAAATTTTCTATATTTTTCCGAAATTTAGATTGAAACCTAACTACTAAATCAAATCTTCGTTCTCCTTCAAACACATTTCCTAAAGTATGACCTGCAAAAGCCATAGAAACCACCTGATTTAATGCTTCTATATTTAATCCATATCTAGCTACTTTTTTTCTGTTGTAAGTAACCGTCATTTGAGGTAATCCAACAACTTTTTCAACGATAATATCCGAGGCACCGTCAACATTAGAGATTTTATTTTTAATTTCATTGGCTTTACTAGCTAATATTTTTAAATCATCACCAAAAATTTTAACGGCAACATCTGCTCTAACTCCAGTAATTAACTCGTTAAAACGCATTTCAATTGGTTGGGTAAATTCTAATTCAATACCAGGAATAATTGCTAATTTTTCCTTAAATAAATCCGCTAATTCATCTTTGGATTCTGCAGAAACCCATTCTTTTTTAGGTTTTAATTTGACTATAATATCACTTTCTTCCATTGACATTGGATCTGTAGGAACTTCTGCCGCTCCAATTCGTGAAACTACTTGAGCTACTTCAGGAAAATTATTTAGTAAAATTTGTTCAATTTTTGTAGTTATCTCTGTGGTTTTGGATAATGAAGTTCCTGTTTTTAATACAGGTTGAATTACAAAATCGCCTTCATCAAGTGTTGGTATAAACTCACCTCCCATTCTACTAAACAATATTGCTGTGAAAATTAATAAAACTATTGAAGAACCTATTACTATTTTTTTGTGATGTAATGCCCATTTAATTACAGGTTCATATAATTTATAGAAAAAAGCCATTAATTTTTTGGAAACATTATCTTTTGTAACTTTTTCTGGTTTTAAAAATATGGAAGAAATAACTGGCACGTAAGTAAAACATAAAAAAATTGCTCCAATTAAAGCAAAACTAAACGCCATTGCCATTGGTTTAAACATTTTTCCTTCTACACCACTTAGCGATAGTATTGGAATAAAAACAATTAAAATTATTAACTGCCCGAAAACAGCAGAAGTCATCATTTTAGAACTACTTTCATAAGTAATTTTATCAATACTATTTTGTCTGTCACTTTTTGAAAGCAGCATTAATTCCTTTCTATTACTTGTTATTTTATAAGCAATGTATTCTACAATTATAACCGCTCCATCTATAATAATACCAAAATCTATAGCTCCCAAACTCATTAAATTAGCATCCACTCCAAAAACATACATCATAGATAATGTGAATAATAATGCTAGTGGAATTACAGATGCAACAACTAAACCTGATCTAAAACTTCCTAGTAATAAAATAACTACAAAAATTACTATTATAATACCTAAAATTAAATTTTCAGCTATAGTAAATGTGGTTTTACCTATTAGCTCACTTCGTTCTAAAAATCCATTAATGTAAACACCTTTAGGAAGTGTTTTTTGAATTTCAGCAATACGCGTTTTAACCGCTTTAATTACCTTATTAGAATCTCCATCTTTAAGCATCATCACTTGTCCTAACACCTTTTCACCTTCTCCATTACCCGTTATTGCTCCAAATCGATTTGCATAACCATAATTTACATCTGCTAGGTCTTTTATTAAAACTGGGACACCTTCAATATTTTTTACAACAATATTTTTAATATCGTCTAAGGATTTAATCAAGCCTTCCCCTCTAACAAAATAACTTTCATTAGTTTTTTCAATATAACCACCTCCTGCTACACTATTATTTTTTTGAATAGCATCTAAAATTTGAGTATGGGTAATATTCATAGATTTTAACTTCTCAGGATTTAAAGCAACTTCATATTGTTTTAAATAACCACCCCAAGTATTTACTTCAACCACTCCAGGAATACCTGAAAGTTGACGTCTAACTATCCAATCTTGGATAGTTCGAAGTTCCATAGCCGAGTATTTATCTTTATATTCAGGTTTTGTGTCTAAAATATATTGATATATTTCTCCTAATCCTGTTGTAATTGGTCCCATTTGGGGTGTGCCAAAACCTTGAGGAATTTTTTCTGAAGCGGATTTTATTTTTTCTGCAATTAATTGACGAGGTAAATAAGTTCCTAAATTATCCTCAAAAACAATGGTTACAACTGATAAACCAAATTTTGAAATTGATCTAATTTCTTTTACTCCAGGCAGATTAGCCATTTCTAATTCAACTGGATAAGTAATAAATTGTTCAACGTCTTGTGTTGATAAATTTCTTGATGTTGTTATAACTTGTACTTGATTATTTGTAACATCTGGAACAGCTCCAATTGGTATTTGAGTTAATGAGAATAAGCCAAAACCAAAAATAGCAGCAGTAATTAATAAAATAATGAGTTTATTGCTAATACTTAGCTTAATAATTTTTTGTAACATAATTAATTATTTAGTTATTCAATGTAGTGATAATCCATTAAACATTAGTAGATTACCTTGTTTAAAAACGAAATTAATTATGCTATTTTAGGAGGTTGAAAAATAGAGTGTTCTAAAAGATTCTGAAACGTTTCTACATAAATAAAATGTTTACTTTCTGACGGATACTCTGTTGAGATATTAGTTGTTTTATCTGAAAAATCTAAAAAATTTATTTTATAAAGAGAGTTTGTATCACTATGAAATGGTAACTTTTGATGTTCTTTATCTTTATCCTTATGACTTCCATATTTATTACCATAGTGCAATGCAATAAACTCAGCAACACTATCTCCTTTCTTAAAATGATCTTTAATATGCTCCACAAGATTAGAAATCATTAAAACATCCGTTATTTTAAAGTTTAAACTTTGAAATAAAAGGATAAAAGATAATATGACTACTAATGCTTTTTTCATTGGATAGTACAAATATGAAATCTTTTAACATAATTTATATATAGATTTAATTGTTTTTTTTAATTTAATTATCAATTTAATTTATAATTTAAACAAAATTAAAAGTATAATATTTTAAAGTTGGTTACATTTTTCCAATATATTTTCTAATCAGCCATTCGGAGCTTAAAAAGAAAACAATCAAAAATAAAAGCCAATTAATATTTATTAAAGAAACGGTTGTTTTTACCTTATTTTGAACAGTTTGATAATTAGGATTAGCAACCAATTTTTTAATTAAACTACTTAAATTATTCGGATAAACTAATTTCCCATGAGTGCCTTTCGCTAAGGTTAATAGATATTTTGAGTTAGAATTTTGAAACTGCTTTTCCATATTAAAGTCCGTAATTTTAAAGCTATTTTGGTAATAAACTCTATTATTTTTATCACTAATACTATATTTATATAAACCTGATTTTAAGTTAGATACAAAAACTTTATATTGGTTTTTATCCACAGTGAATGGACTCTTTTTTATACTTTTATTGTGTTTATTAAAGATGGCTAACCAAAGTCCTTTTCGAGTATCTAATTCAGAGTTTTCATTAAAATAACTTGCCGATATTTTAATTACTTCATTAGAATTATAAATAGATTTAGCATTAACTTTTATCCTCTTTTTACTCTTGTAAGCTGATAAATATTGTATTAAACTGGTAATAAAATTATCAAAATTTAAAAATGATTTATTTTTAGAAAAACTTTGCATTCTCCATTTCCAAATATTTTCTCCATCTAATAATGCAATTTTTTGATTGTTAGTTCTTAATGTTGTTAACAAAGGTTGTTTAGTGTTTATTCCATTTATACTTTTAAATAATAAAACTTCATAAGATATATTAAAACTAAAATCTCCAAAACTTGTTATTAACGGTGGAAAATCAGAAAAATTAATATTTTTAATAACAAACTTACTATAGTTATCATTTAATTCTCCTTCATATTTTTCACTTTTTTGAAGGCTGTTTTTTTTGAAATAGTTTTGGAATTTATTCAAATAATTCCAATTGGTATGCAAACCAGAAATTATTAAATAATTTTTATGTAAACTATTAATTTGATTAAATATATTTTTTAACTTTACATCAGGTTGATATAATATATATAATTGATAATCAACATATTTAATATCTTTATCTAAATTATTAATTAAATCAACTTTAAACTGTTTATTACTTTCGATAGCATTTTTTAATGCTCCTATATCTGGATGATTTATAGTAGAAATTATAGCTATTTTAGTAATTTTTTCTATCACGTTAACACTAAAATAAATAGAATTATTACTCCTGTTTTTTTCATTTTTTAAAGCTTCTATAGTTGCTCTAAAATATTGTTTTCCTTTTTTATCCGCTTTTAAATAAAGCAATGTATTTTCACTGTTATTTAATCTTGATAAATTTATTTTTTTAGAATATACTAATTCCTTACCATTATAAACAGATAACTTTTTAGTTACTGGAAACTTACCATCGTAATTAATAAATATTTCTACTGGAAAATTATTATTAAGATTAGTAGTTTTATTTATATTAATAGTACTAATTTTAATATCATCAAAAGTACTTGTATCTCCTACAATTACTGGGTAAATTTCATTTTTATAATTTGTATAATCTAAAGTCCCAGTAGTTTGATTTCCGTCAGAAATTAAAATTATTGGAGATTTAGTAACTGGAGAAATTTCAGAGAAAGTTTCTAATGGAAGCGTAAAATTGGAGGCGGTTTCATTAAAATTTAAACTATCTAACACTTTAATGTCTTTTCCAAAACTATAATAGTGAGTATCAAATTTTTTATTTAAATCTTTATTATATTGAATTTGCTTAATTAAACGATTAACTATGGAATCGTTTTTATTAAATTTTATAGATTGAGAATTATCTACAGCTACAAATAATTTTGGTTTAACATTTTTATAGCTTGTTTTTTTAATAGAAGGGTTTATAAAAAGTAGTACTATAAAAAAAATACTTAAAAAACGAAAAAGAGAAAGTACATATTTCAGTTTACCTTCTCTTTCAGTTTTATAAAAATATTGAAATACAGTTATAATTAAAGCAATAAAAATTGCCATAATTAGTAATAAAACTGTAGTTAAATTCAAAATAAATAAATTTTAGGTATGCATGCCACCATCTACACTTAAGGTCTGACCTGTAATGTAAGCGCTCATATCTGAAGCTAAAAACACACAAGCATTAGCTATATCTTCAGGTGTACCACCTCTTTTTAAAGGAATAGCGTTTCTCCATTCTTTTACAGTTTCTTCAGGTAATTTGGCGGTCATTTCTGTTTCAATAAATCCAGGAGCAATAACATTACTTCTAATGTTTCTTGAACCCAACTCTAAAGCTACAGATTTTGAAAACCCTATTATTCCTGCTTTAGAAGCCGCATAGTTTGCCTGACCAGCATTTCCTTTTAAACCAACAACAGAGCTCATATTTATAATAGAACCTTTTCGTTGTTTCATCATTGGTCTAATTACTGCTTTGGTAAGATTAAAAACCGATTTAAGATTAACTTCAATCACCTTATCAAAATCATCTTCTGAAATACGCATTAATAAATTATCTTTTGTTATTCCAGCATTATTAATTAATACGTCAATAGAACCAAATTCAGCCAAAACATTTTTTGCTAATTTTTGAGCCGCATCAAAATTTGCTGCGTTTGATTGGTAACCTTTTGCTTTAATACCATAAGTTTCTAATTCTTTTTCAAGTTCTAAAGCTGCATCTACAGATGCGTTAAAGGTAAAAGCAATATTAGAACCTTGTTTGGCAAATTCTAAAGCAATTCCTTTTCCAATACCTCTAGTTGCTCCAGTAATTAAGGTATTTTTATTTTCTAGTAATTTCATTTAATTGATTTTTGTAGATTCAAATATACAAATTAGATACAAAAAAAGCTTCCTTTTAAAAGGAAGCTTCTATTTTATTAAAAATTAAGATTAACCTAAAACTTCAGCTACTTTTGCTCCAATTTTAGCTGGAGATTCAACAACGTGAATTCCATTTTGTCTTAATATTTCCATTTTTGCTTGAGCAGTATCATTTTTACCACCAACTATTGCACCTGCGTGTCCCATTGTTCTTCCTTTAGGAGCTGTTTGCCCGGCAATAAACCCAATAACTGGTTTTTTATTTCCAGTTTTTTTAATCCATTCCGCAGCTTCTGCTTCTAATTGACCTCCAATTTCACC
>DGOU01000192.1:3341-9843 GCA_002390165.1 Lutibacter sp. UBA4458 | reverse complement strand
GTTCCAATAATAGGATCTCCACCAATACCAATTGCAGTTGAAATTCCATAACCATTTTTAACCACTTGGTCAGCAGCTTCATAAGTTAAAGTTCCTGATTTAGAAACTACTCCAACCTTTCCTTTTTTAAAGATAAAACCTGGCATAATACCTACTTTAGCTTCATCTGGTGTAATTACACCTGGGCAGTTAGGACCAACTAATCTACAATCTTTATTAGCAATATATTCTTTTACTTTTACCATATCTGCTACAGGAATACCCTCAGAAATACAAATAATTACTTTAATTCCTGCTGCTGCAGATTCCATAATAGCGTCGGCAGCAAATGCTGGCGGTACAAAAATAATAGAGGTATCTGCTTTTACTTTATCAACAGCATCTTGTACTGTGTTAAAAACTGGTTTATTTAAATGTGTTTGACCTCCTTTTCCAGGTGTAACACCACCAACTACGTTAGTTCCGTAATCAATCATTTGTCCTGCATGAAAAGTACCTTCGCTTCCTGTGAAACCTTGTACTATTATATTTGAATTTTTATCTACTAAAACACTCATTTATGTATATTTATTAAAGATTTAAAACTTATTTACAAAGTTAATTTATATTATTTCTTTTTAGTCAGATTAGTTTATTTTTTTTGATTTTTTAATAGCTGTTTTAATCCTGCTAATTCTTTTAATTTCATTCTTGATTCTTCCACTGGTGTTCCAAAATAAGTTTTACCTCCTTTTATAGATTTAGTAACACCCGTTTGCCCTAAAACAACAGCTCCTTTACCAATGATTATTCCGCTATTTGTACCAACTTGTCCCCATAAAGTAACTTTATCCTCTATTACTACACAACCAGCAACACCTGTTTGTGATGCTATTAAGCATTTTTCACCTATAATAGTATCATGCCCAATTTGAACTTGATTATCTATTTTGGTTCCTTTTTTAATAGTTGTAATTCCTGATACTCCTCTATCTATTGTACAAAGTGCTCCAATATCTACATTGTCTTCAATTAAAACACTACCACTTGAAATTAATTTATCATATCCTTCAGGCCTTTTTTTATAATAAAAAGCATCCGCTCCTAATATAGTTCCAGAATGTATGGTAACATTATTACCTATAACTACATTGTCATAAATAGTTACATTGGCATGTATTAAACAATTATCACCAATAGTTACGTTATTTCCTAGAAAAACTGTAGGTTGAATAATCGTATTTTTTCCAATTTGAGCAGTTGACGCCTTAGTTTTATTAGCTTTTTTAAATGGATTAAAATGTTTAGCTAATTTATTAAAATCGTTAAATGGATCTTTTGAAATTAAAAGTGCCTTATCTTGTGGGCATTTGACCTTTTTATTGATTAAAACAACCGTTGCTTTTGATTCTAAAGCCTTATCATAATATTTTGGGTGATCCACAAAAACTATATCGCCAGATTCTACAACGTGAATTTCATTAAAACCTGTCACTGGAAAATTTGGAGGTCCAACAAAAGTTGCTCCTGTAATTTCTGCAATTTCTTCTAAGGAATAGGTACGAGGAAATTTCATAAGTTATTCTTTTACTCGTTCTAAATATGCTCCTTTTGCAGTATCAATTTTAACTTTATCTCCTTCATTAATAAATAAAGGGACATTTATTGTTGCTCCGGTTTCAACCGTTGCAGGTTTTGTGGCATTAGTTGCGGTATTACCTTTAACACCAGGTTCTGTATGAGATATTTCTAATATAACACTATTAGGCATTTCAACCGACAGAGGCATATCATCTTCCGTATTAATTATAATAGTAACCACTTCACCTTCTTTTAATAAATCAGGTGCATCTAAAACTTCTTTTTGTAAGGTAATTTGATTATAATCTTGAGTATTCATAAAATGAAAAGTATCTCCTTCAGGATAAAGAAATTGAAATTTTTGAGTTTCAACTCGTATATCTTCAATTTTTCTACCTGCAGGAAAGGTATTATCTAAAACTTTTCCTGTAGATAAACTTTTTAATTTTGTTCTAACAAATGCAGGTCCTTTTCCTGGTTTTACATGTAAAAATTCTACTATTTTAAAAATATCATTATTATATTTTATGCATAATCCATTTCTGATATCTGATGTTGTTGCCATTGTAATTTTTTATAAGTTAACTTCCTGAATATCCTTTCATTATTCCTCTTTGTGAGTTTTTAATGAAAAGAATGATTTGATCTCTTTCTTTAGTTGCTGCCATTTCAGCTTCAATTTTTTCTAAAGCCTGTGTGGTATTGTAATTTTTTTGATATAAAATTCTGTAAATATTTTGAATTTCTCTAATTTTTTCTGTTATAAATCCTCTTCGTCTTAATCCTATAGAATTTATTCCTATATATGAAATAGGTTCTTTTCCTGCTTTAGTGTAAGGAGGAACATCTTTTCTAACTAGCGAACCACCAGATACCATTGCATGAGAGCCAATATGAATAAACTGATGCACAGCTACTAGCCCACTTAATATTGCATAATCACCTAAGGTTACGTGCCCTGCAATTACAGAGCCATTTGCTAATATACAATGATTTCCTATGCGACAATCGTGTGCAATATGAGAAGTTGCCATAATAAGGCAGTTATTTCCAATTTGTGTTTTACCAGATGCTTTAGTTCCTCTGTTTACAGTTACACACTCCCTAATAGTTGTATTGTCTCCAATAATTGCTAAAGAATCTTCTCCATCAAATTTTAAATCTTGTGGTATAGCTGAAATTACGGCTCCAGGAAATATTCTACAATTTTTTCCAATTCTTGCACCTTCCATTATGGTAACATTAGAACCAATCCAAGTACCTGCACCAATGGTTACATTATTATAAATTGTAGTAAATGGTTCAACCACTACATTGGTTGCTATTTTTGCTCCAGGGTGAATATACGCTAAAGGCTGATTCATACTTTATCTTTTTTTACAATTTGTGCCATTAAATCGGCCTCTACTACAAGCTTATTATTAGCATAACCGCAAGCCTGCATATGGCAAATTCCTCTACGTATTGGAGAAATTAATTCTGCTTTAAAAATTAATGTATCTCCAGGTAATACTTTTTGTTTGAAACGAACATTATCCATTTTCATAAAATAAGTAAGATAATTTTCAGGATCTGGCACAGAACTTAATACTAAAATGCCTCCACATTGTGCCATAGCTTCAATTTGCAACACACCTGGCATAACAGGTGCTTCAGGAAAATGACCAACAAAAAAAGGTTCATTCATGGTTACATTTTTCAATCCAACAACATGGGTATCCGATAATTCAATAATTCTATCTACCAACAAAAATGGAGGTCTATGAGGTAAAATGCTCATAATTTTATTAACATCCATTAAAGGAGGTTTACTTAAATCAAATTTTGGGACATTATTCCTTTTTTCGTGCTTTATTATTTTTTGTAATTTTTTTGCAAATATGGTATTTACCATATGACCAGGTTTATTTGCGATTACTTTTCCTTTAATTTTTGTTTTAACTAAAGCTAAATCACCAATAACATCCAATAATTTATGACGAGCTGCTTCATTTGGCCAGCGCAATGTTAAATTATCTAAAATACCATTTGGTTTAGTAGTAATACTTTCTTTATTAAAAGCTTTTTTTAGTTTTTCCATAGTATCTGTAGAAATTTCTTTATCTACATAAATTATGGCATTATTTAAGTCGCCACCTTTAATAAGATCATGATCTAATAAGGTTTCTAGTTCATGTAAAAAACTAAAAGTTCTTGCGGCTGCTATTTCTGTTTTAAAATCTTTCAATGAATCTAAGGTTGCATTTTGGGTACCTAATACTTTAGTTCCAAAATTTACCATAGTGGTAATTTGATATTCATCACTTGGCATTAATATTATTTCGCTACCAGTTTCATCATCTTTATAAGTAATAATTTCTTTTACAATAAATTCTTCTCGTTTTTCATCTTGCTCAATAATTTCTGCTTTTTCTAATGCTTTTACAAAATGAATAGAGGAACCATCCATAATAGGAGGTTCTGCAGCGTCAATTTCAATTTTAATATTGTCAATATCTAAAGCTGTAACTGCTGCTAAAACATGTTCTGAAGTATTTACAAACACGCCTCTTTTCTCTAAATTTGTTCCTCTTTGTGTATTTACTACATATTCAGCACTGGCTTCAATTTCGGGAGAGCCTTCTAAGTCAACTCTTACAAATGAAATTCCGTGGTTTTCCGGAGCAGGTTTAAAGGTCATGGTAACATGATTACCCGTGTGTAACCCAACGCCAGATAATGAAACTTCCGATTTAATTGTCTTTTGGTTTGTGCCCATATTAATCATTTATTCTTTTAATTTTTTTAATTCTTTAATTTCCTTTTCTAACAAATTAATAGTTGCTGCCAACTCAGGTAATTTTTTAAAATACACATAAGATTTATTATAATCTGCATATCCTATAGCAGGAGTACCTTGAATTACCTCATTATCCTTTACATTTCGAGCTATTCCGGATTGTGCTTGAACTCTAACGTTATTTCCAATAGTAATATGCCCCACTATTCCTACTTGTCCTCCAAACATACAATTAGCACCTATTTTAGTAGAACCAGCAATACCTGTTTGTGCAGCAATTACTGTGTTTTCACCAACTTCAACATTGTGAGCAATTTGAATTTGATTATCTAATTTTACGCCCTTTCTAATAATAGTTGAACCTAATGTGGCTCTATCTATAGTGGTGTAGGCTCCAATATCTACATTGTCTTCTATTATTACATTGCCAATTTGAGGAACTTTACTAAAAACACCTTTTTCATTTGGAGCAAATCCAAAACCATCGGCTCCTAAAATTACTCCTGCATGCAAAACACAATTTTCACCGATAATACAATCGGAATGAATTTTTGAGCCCGCCATAATTATGGTATTGTCTCCTATTTGAACATTATCTCCAATAAAAGTATTTGGGTAAATTTTTACATTATTTCCAATTTTTACATTATCAGAAATATAAGAAAAAGCTGCAATGTAAATATCTTTACCTAATGTTGAAGATTCACTTATAAAATTTGGCTTTTCAATTCCAGATTTATTTAACCGAATTTCATTATAATAAGCTAATAATTTGGAAAATGATTTATAGGCATCTTCTACTTTAATTAAAGTAGTTTTAATTTCTTTTTCTGGTACAAATTCATTATTAACAATGGCTATGGAAGCATTTGTAGAATAAATAAAATGTGTGTATTTTGGGTTTGATAAAAAAGTTAATGACCCTTTTTGCCCTTCTTCAATTTTAGAAAGTTTATCTACTTCAATTGTAGCATCGCCAACAACGGTACCTTCTAAAATGTCTGCTATTTGATTTGCTGTAAATTTCATTGCCTACAAAAGTAAAAAAAAACTAGAACACTACCTATTTTTAGGAAAACACAAAAAATACTTATATACCGTATTTGAAAGCGCTTGAATATTTAATTGGTCGGATGCATTTTTAATATCCTCCACTTCTCCATTTTTAAAAAGAATATTAATAGTATCATTGGTAGCATTATATGCTTGATTACATACTTTTCCATGAAAAACAAAATATTCTATTTCCTCGTCAGATAATTTTAATGTTTTTTGTGCTTCTTTTTTAGCTTCTTCTATTTGTGCTTCGGTAAATGGTTTATTTTGAAGAATTACTTTAGGTAATTTTCTATTTATTAGGCTTTCGGATAGTTTTGAAAGGATAAAATCATCATTGGAAATCCATTCTTTTATAGATGAAAAAACATCGTAATTATCTAATTTGGCAAATGTTTTTAAGGTTTCTTTGGTAAAATTTCCAGCATCAATTTGATGGTATAAGAAATAGGTAAACGATTTACTTGCTGGCAACTTCACTCCTTTTAGTGCTAATTCTTTTGCTCTTTTTAAAACTTTTTCGAGCAACTTTTCAGCAACAACCCCCGTTTTATGTAAATATACTTGCCAGTACATAAACCGACGAGCTATTAAAAATTTTTCTACAGAATAAATTCCTTTTTCCTCAATAACCAATTGATTATCTATTACATTAAGCATCGTTATTAAACGTTCCGAATTTATATTTCCTTCGGCAACGCCTGTATAAAAACTATCTCGTTTTAAATAATCTAATCTATCCATATCTAACTGACTAGAAATAAGTTGGTATAAAAATTTCTTGGGATGATTTCCTTTAAAAATTTCAATAGCCAATGAAAGTTTACCTTTAAACTCTACATTTAAAACCTCCATATATTTCAATGAAATAGTTTCGTGATTAATGTTAGAAACTATACTATGTTCTAGTGCATGCGAAAATGCTCCGTGACCAATGTCGTGTAATAAAATAGCAACATAAAGTGCAGTTTCTTCATCTTTTGAAATTACCGTACCTTTAAATCGCAATAATTGAACTGCCTTTTGCATTAAATGCATACAACCAATTGCATGATGAAATCTTGTATGATGAGCTCCGGGATAAACTAAGTACGATAATCCCATTTG
>DGOU01000192.1:0-3296 GCA_002390165.1 Lutibacter sp. UBA4458 | reverse complement strand
CTTGGAATAATAATAAAGCCATAGATTGGATCGTTTAATATTTTAAGTTTATTTGATTTTTTTTCGATCAAAATAATTATTTTTATAACTAATAAGGCAAAGATAACAATATGAGTAGCAATATAAACATTTTATGGGTAGATGATGAAATTGATTTATTAAAACCGCATATTCTTTTTTTAGAAAAGAAAGGATATGAAGTATTTACTTCTACAAATGGTACAGACGCTATTGAAATGTGTAAAGAAAAAATGTTTGATATTATTTTTTTAGATGAAAATATGCCAGGGTTAAGTGGTTTAGAAACACTTTTAGAAATTAATGCCATTCATCCTAATATTCCAATAGTAATGATAACTAAAAGTGAAGAGGAATACATTATGGAAGAAGCTATTGGTAATAAAATTGCAGACTATTTAATTAAACCTGTAAATCCAAATCAGATTTTATTGAGTTTAAAAAAGAACTTAGATCATTCTCGTTTAATTTCTGAAAAAACGACTTCAAATTATCAGCAAGAATTTAGGAAAATAGCTATGGATTTAGCTATGGTAAACAACTATGAAGAATGGATTGATATTTATAAAAAACTGGTTTATTGGGAGTTAGAACTTGAGAATATTAGTGACAGTGGCATGATAGAGATTTTAGAAAGTCAAAAAAAAGAAGCTAACTCTCTATTTTTTAAATTTATAAAGAAAAATTATACAGATTGGATGGATAGTGAAAATGCTCCTATTATGTCTAATTCTTTATTTAAAAAGGTAATTCTTCCAGAAATAAATTCTTCTAAAGGAACTTTACTTGTGGTAATCGATAATTTACGTTACGATCAATATTTTGTATTAGAACAAATAATTAGTAAATATTATAAAAAACAGGAAGAAAAAGCATTTTACAGTATTTTACCTACCGCAACACAATATGCACGAAACGCTATTTTTTCTGGATTAATGCCTTTAGAAATGGAACAAAAATTTCCTAATTATTGGAAAAACGACACGGATGAAGGAGGAAAAAATTTATATGAAGAAGATTTTTTAAATGAGCAATTAAAAAGATTACGGCAAAATATAAAAACAGCTTATTTTAAAATCACTAATTTAAGAAGTGGAAAACAACTTGCGGAAAATTTTAATGCCATTAAAGAAAACGACTTAACCGTAATTGTGTACAATTTTGTAGATATGCTATCTCACGCAAAAACCGAAATGGAAGTTATAAAGGAATTAGCTAATGATGATAAGGCGTACAGATCATTAACTAAAAGTTGGTTTTTAAATTCTCCATTATTAGAAATGATACAAAAAGCGCAAAAATTAGGTTTAAAATTAATTATTACTACAGACCACGGCACCATAAATGTTAAAGAACCATCTAAAGTTATTGGAGATAAAAACATCAGTTCTAATTTGCGTTATAAAACTGGCAGAAGTTTAACCTATAACGATAAGGAAGTATTTGCCTCAAAACATCCTAAAGAAATAGGATTGCCATCTGTAGCCTTTAATAGTTCCTTTATTTTTGCTAAAGAAGACTATTTTTTTGCATATCCAAACAATTTTAATCACTATGTAAAATATTATAAAAATACTTTTCAACATGGTGGAATTTCCTTAGAGGAAATGATAATTCCTTGTGCTATATTTGTACCAAAATAATATTCAATTTTTATGGTAAAAAAATACACCTTAAATGAATTACCACAAATTGCTAAAGAGATTATAGCAACTGCCAATTCTAAAATTTTACTTTTTTACGGAAAAATGGGCGTTGGTAAAACAACTTTAATTAAAGAGATTGTTAAACAATTAGGCTCAGAAGATGTGGTTAACTCTCCTACTTTTTCTTTGGTTAATGAATATTATTCAAATTTATCCGATAACATTTATCATTTTGATTTTTATAGAATTGAATCTGAAGAAGAAGCTTTAGATATTGGTATTGAAGAATATTTTTACAGTAATAATTGGTGTTTAATTGAATGGCCTAATAAAGTAGAAAATTTACTACCTTTAAAGGCAACTATAATCACAATTAGTATAAATACCAACCAACAACGAACTATCGAACTTAAAAATAATGAGTAAAAAAATAAAATCTCCTTTTAGCAAACAACAACTTCTTCCTCAAGAAGAGACTTTAGAAATTGCCAAACAAAAAGGAAAACTGGTTATTGGAATTCCTAAAGAAACGTATTACCAAGAAAAACGAGTTTGCTTAACTCCAGATGCCGTAGCAGCATTAACCGGACAAGGGCATCAATTTATTATTGAAACTGGAGCAGGAAAAGGAGCTAATTATAGTGATAAAGATTATTCAGAAGCCGGAGCAAAAATTGTTTATAGCGCTAAAGAAGCTTTTGAATGTAAGATTATTTTAAAAGTTGAACCACCTACCATAGAAGAAATTAAAGACATTAATCCACAAAGTATATTGTTTTCAGCTTTACAGTTAAAAACGCAATCTAAAAAATATTTTGAGACATTAGCAAAAAAAAGAGTTACTGCTATTGCATTTGATTTTATTCAAGATGAACAAGGAGTTTATTCTGTAGTAAAATCTTTAAGTGAAATTGCAGGAACAGCTTCCATATTAATTGGTGCTGAATTAATGAGTAATAATAGTGAAGGAAATGGCTTATTATTTGGTAATATTGGTGGCGTACCTCCTACCGATGTTGTTATTTTAGGCGCTGGAACTGTTGGAGAATTTGCAGCTAAAACCGCTTTAGGTTTAGGAGCACGAGTTAAGGTGTTTGATAATTCTATTACAAAATTACGCTGTTTACAAAATAATTTAAAACATCCTATATATACTTCTACCATTCAACCAAAAACGTTATTAAAAGCGTTAATGCGTTGTGATATTGCCATAGGCGCCGTTCGTGGTAAATCTCGATCACCTATTATTGTAACGGAAGAAATGGTGGATAATATGAAAGAAGGCGCTGTAATTGTAGATGTTAGCATTGACAGAGGTGGATGTTTTGAAACTTCAGAAGTAACAACACACGAAAATCCGACCATAAAAAAACGAGGTATTGTGCATTATTGTGTGCCAAATATTCCTTCAAGGTATGCACGAACGGCATCTGTTTCCATAAGTAATATTTTTACTCCTTATTTAATGGACATTGCTGAATCAGGCGGATTTGAAAATGCTGCTCGTTTTGATAAAAGTTTGCAAAAAGGTATGTATTTTTACCACGGAATTTTAACCAATAAAACGGTTGCAGATTGGTTTAATTTACCTTTTAGAGATATCAACCTATTATTTTTATAATATGACTTTTA
>DGOU01000149.1 GCA_002390165.1 Lutibacter sp. UBA4458 | reverse complement strand
TTTGAAAACGCAATTTTCCGATGTTTATATTTAATATTTTTAAGGTTTAGAAACATTCTGTATTATTGAATTTAGCAATTTTTCATATGCATTGTTGGGCACCGTTTTTTATTTTTCATCAAAACTAACATTGTGTTGTTTTAAAAAATCTTTAATTACATCAACATTTATACATTCACCTAAATGAATAAAAGAATAATTATTTACTTTTTTCTTTTTTCCTTTGGAAAGAATTTCTTCATTTTCAATATCAAAACCAAGATGTAGATGTTTAGTTCTACTTTGCATTCCACAGACTACTCCTTCTGAGTCGAATAAAGGACCTCCACTTTGTCCTCTCAGTCCGGGTGTACTTAATTCAATTCCAAATGGTTTTCCGTTGTTTACTAAAAATCTTGTGACCATTCCTTCAATTGGAAAACGAGGTGATCCATTAACACCTGTTTTTGTCCAAATAATGTCATCATTTTGTTTGTCATAATCGAAATTTGTAAACTCAGGAAATGGGTATCCAAGTCTACATAAAAATTTTCCTTGTTTTATTTTTGCTGAGTCTTTTTTAAAAACGGCAAAATCGGTACAATTTAATTTTTTGAAGCCTTCAAATTTTATTATTGCTAAATCATAATCTGGGTGAACAAACCATTTTAAATTTGTCATAGTGTCTACACAATCTATAAATGTATTTTTCAATTGTACAGTAGAATTATCACTGATTTTATATTTTAATTTTAATGCTTTAATATTTCTTTTTAGTTTACCATTTTTCGGTAATTTATTCTTTTCAGTCTTGAACGCTTCATAATTTTTGTTAATCGGTTCGGATTGTGCTAATAATTCTATTACGTGTTTGCACGTTAATGCATATCCTTCATCATTTATAAAGAATAAAGTGGCAGCACCTGGAATCACATCATTGCTAGAATATTGTTTTGTAATTGTATGAATTGGTCTTGTAAATTTTGAATTAATCTCAATTGCGTTTATAAACATAATTTATCTTTTTCTTTTTTTCTTAAATGTTGCCCAACGGGTTTGGACATGAAAAGTTGCGGGTTTAAAAACGCAATTTTCCGATGTTTAAATTTAGTTTATTATTTGTAATAATTTTCATATTTAGTTAGAAATAAGCAATTTTTTATGTGCGTTGTTGTAAATAGTGGTTTTGAGTTCAAATTATTCTTTTTACTTAAAATTCTATCCATTTCAATTAATTTTACGTTTCAATTCTCAAATCCGTAGTGATTATAAAAATCTGAAATGTTTCTCGTTTTGTTACAATTTCTCATTTTTTCTTTTTCGTTCAGCTCAGTTTTTACGTTTCAATTCTCAATTCCGACATCTTGCTCAAAATCTGTGCGATTCAATTCTCATTTTTTCCGTTTCATTGCTCAAATCCGCTTTTGTGCTCAACTTTTAACGTTTCAACTTATAATTCCGCAATTGTGCCAAAATCATTCCGTTTCAATGAGCTTTTTACGTTTCAATACTCATTTTTTCATTTCGCGTATTTGTCGGACAGTCAAACTTTTTAAACTCATAAAACTCAAATTAGGNNAATTCCGCCATTATTTACAACGGGCTTGTATAACGAAAGTTGCTATTTAAAACAACAATTTTCGTTTGTTAAATGTAATATTTTTTAAGTTTAGAGACATTCTGTTTTGTGAAATTTAGCAATTTTGGTTATACATTGTTGTGGTTTGTATTTATCATTAATTAATCTTTTTCCAAAGACTAATTTTTCCAGATTTCCTTTTTATCTTAAAAAAGTTATCTTTCATTTTTACAATATTTAAAGTATCCGTTTGATTTTTAATAGGGATTCCTTTTCCTTGTTTTTCTAAAAAAACAGATATATTATAATTATAATTTTTATTGATTGAAATTTTATATTGTTTAAAGCCAATATTAGAAGATGTAAGCTGTAAAAATTTTTTTTCTTTTTTTAAATTTAATATTGCAATACCTTCTTTATTTGAAACAACACCATTATATCCATTTTTGGACAAATTGTCTTTATAAAAAATATTTACATAAGGAATTGGTTTGTTTTCAAAATCTAGAAATTGAAAATAAATATTAATTATTTCATTTTTATTAGACCAAATTTTAGAAACATGATGACTCAATTTTAACTCTTCTGTTTTATTATAATTTAAAATAATATCATTATTTTCTATTTTATATTCTCCATTTCCATATTCATATATACCTCCATCACCAGAATAAGTATATTTAAAAATACCTTTAGCTTTAAATGTTAAACATTTACCTATGCCACTAAAAACATAATCTCTGCAGTAAATTCCGTCTAAATTAGTTTGAGAAAATGCATTATTACAAATCATTCCACTTAAAAGTAGCATAAATGCACTAATTACATTTTGTCCCTTTTGAATTTGTATTACCTTCTTGTTCATTGAATAGTATTTTTTTTATTTTATCTCGTTCGGTTTGACTTGGTATTAGTTCTTTAAATGATTCTGTTTCCATTTGAATTGGGTTACCATTAATATCCTTATCTACATAAAATAATCCACCAAATCCCATAGCATAATAATAATCCCAACCTAAATTACCTCCTGTTCCATAGTTCTTATCCCATATATACAAAGAATATGCCATAGCATTTACATATTGCCCCATAAAATCGTGTTGGAATATGTTTTGTTCTTCTGCTGTACCATTAGGATTGTAACCATTTTCTTTTGCATATTCTTCCATTTTTAATCTAAAATCCATACCATTTTCAAAAGAAAAAGGATTACTATATTTAACATTTAAATATGCATGTACTAATTCGTGAATCATAGTTCTTGCAATTGATAGCTGGGTTGCTTTTGCTAAGTATGCATTACTAATAGTGGTGGATGCTCCAACGGTACCTCCATTTGAATTTGGACTTAATGTATCATTAGAAATAGAATAATTAAAAATATTTGAATCATTGAATATTTTAAGAATACTATCAGAAAAATTGAGATTAATCGTTTCGTTTGGAATTTGAATTTCGGGTTTTAAAGGATTTTCAGTATAAAGATTATTTTGAAGTTCCTCAAAAATGTCTTTAGCACAAGGATTAGTCAAATTATCAATAATTTTATTGACCCAATCTACATCAGCACCACAATTATCAAGTACTAATTTAGCAAAATTTTGAGCGTCATCAAAAGTATAAGTTGAAGTGGGTAATTTTGAGGATACACTATTCTTTTGAGAAACTATAATAGGATTAGATTCGAAATTATCTAATAAAAAAGTTTTTATTACATTGTGCATCTCAATACCTTGAGATGATAAACAAGAATCTTGTTTAGGAGTTAAATTTTCAAAAAAAGTATCAAGCATTTTAGCTTCTGGACTTTCAATAATAACTACTGTTGATGAACTACCATTTCCAGAAGAAGACCCACTGCCACTAGAACCTCCACCAGATAAGCCTTCTCCTGTAGTATCCCAAGTTTCGCCTCCAGATGTATCGGAGCCTCCAGATGTATTGCTACCTGAACCGCTATCTCCAGTTGAGCTCCCTCCTCCAGCTTCAGGGCAAAAGATCAAAGTAGCTAATAGCCAATCGTGGTAATATTCAATATCAAAATAACAACCAGATTCCGAATCATAATACACTTTATTACTCAATTGATTGTTAAAATCACCAATGTTAATTTGATTACTGTCTACAACTTGTATTGAAAGTGTATAAGGAAACTTTATGTTTTTAGTATTGATTATTCTTTTAAATCTATAAATTTGAAATACAAAGTTATTGTCTCCTGTTTTTTTTATAATGAAATTTTCAAAAGAGGAACTAGATAAAGTAGGTGTTTCAATTCTGAAGGTATATGTTTCAGTAGAATCACTAACAACCGTATAAATTTCATCTGTTAGAATAGTAAAGGATTTATCATTAGAAGTAATATTTTTATTGCTTGTATTTTTTTTATTGAAATCTAGTCTATTCTCAAACTTTTTAATAATAGAATTTAAATTCTCCTTTTGTTGAATTTCTTCAAACGTTATTTTACTAACTTTATATTTAGATTCTTCTGTTTGAATTTTATTTGATGAGATTAGTTCATCATTTTGACAATTCCAAATTAATAAAGAAATCCCAAATAAAAGAATTCCAAATCTAAAATAATTTTTAATTTTTTTCATAGTGTTTAAATTTAGGTATTAATATTTATTTTTTCAAGAATACTCAATATTTTTCATTAAGCATTAAGGTAAAACCGTAAAATTAATTACAAATAACCTTACTCTTGATTAAATCAGTTCTATTCGTGTTTTTTCAATAGATAGTTTTTCTTGTCTAACAATTTTCTTATTTTTCTGTCGTAATATAAACCAC
>DGOU01000044.1 GCA_002390165.1 Lutibacter sp. UBA4458 | reverse complement strand
AGAGCAACATGGTAGAGGTATAGGGAAACAGTTGGTAATGGATGCAATTGAGGTGGCTAAGACAAAAGGCTACAAAACAATTGAAATTGGAACTGGCAATTCAAGCATAGGACAACTAGCTCTTTATCAAAAATGTGGTTTTAGAATAATTGGTGTTGATATGGACTTTTTTATAAAGCATTATCCAGAAGAAATTTTTGAGAACGGTATCCAGTGCAGAGATATGGTTCGTTTATCTCAAGATTTATAGGTGAAAAGAAAGTGAATATTGTTCAACTAACGAGGGCTTTACTTCAAGAAGGAAAAAATTAATTCTTGTTGAATAGTACAGAATATAAATATAAAGAAGGTGAAATTAATGGAACTTAAATTGGAAAAAGCAATTGAAAACGATGCACAAGCTATTTTTGATATTCAGGTTAAAGCCTTTATGCCTTTGTTGAATAAGTATGAGGATTACGAAACAAACCCAGCAAATGAAACTATAGAAAGAGTAATATCGAGAATAAATCAACACGATGGTAGTTTTTATAAGATATTAGCTGACAATACCCTTGTGGGAGCTATCTGTATTTTTTGGAGAGAAGAAGTACAGTTTTGGATTAGTCCGATGTTTATTTTGCCTACTCACCAAGGAAAAGGGATAGCTCAGAAGGTTATAAATTTAATTGAGTGTATGTTCCCTCAAGCAACTACGTGGGAATTAGCTACAATATTAGAGGAAGAACGAAATTGTTATTTATACGAAAAAATGGGTTATAGCAAAACAGGAATTAGCAAGAAATTAAACGATAACACAACCCTTATTTTTTATAAAAAGGTCTGTTAAAACATAAAATAGCTTATTGTGCTAACGGGTGCTTTAGTAAAAAAGGACATCAAAATAAAACGAGCTTGGAGAACATATCCTAGCTCATTTTTTATGTGCATTATAAATAAACCTTCACCTTTAACATAGCCTTTATTAAAAGGAATTTTGTATTTCCCTAATCTATTGAGTAAGGGGTCATTTGAATTGATCTTTGATCTTTATATACAACTTCCCTCCATACATGCAACTCTTCGTTAGTTTTTGCTCCACCTTCAAAATCATGAGACCCCATAGCACCATTATCAATAAACAAACTTTCATTCATCATGTTTAAATCATAGTCATATCTTGAAATATATATTTTGTGATCGTAATCTGGCTCTGAGGTTACAATTAAACCGAAATCATCTCCTATAAAGTATGAATTGTCATAAGGTATATCATATTCAATCAAATGGCCTTGAGCATCCCAATTAGGTTCACCTGTAGTGACATCGATCTTTACGGTGACTGAGTCATCCCCTGTATAAAGAAAATTCCTGTCTCTATCTAAAAATGTATAATTTGAACGCAAATTCCAGTAATCCTTAAATTTAACATCGTAGCTATATATGGAATTGTTTAAGTTAGTGTCCTCATAAATATTTACATGAGTCAGGTCTCCGTCGGCTAGTTCAGTCATGAACAATTGTTCACCGTCAAGAGTATTAACAATAGAAAATGCTTCAAAGTATTCTTGGGAAATAATTTTACTGCCGGTTATTCCTGTTTCATCAAACGTACTCTCAATTACTATAGATTTATTAATGTGATCATTTATTTTGTGCTCAATAACACTGTCTTGCGTGTAGTATCTATAAGTATTTCCACCGTATTGCATTTCCTGATCAATCAGGGTTTGTTGGATATCTTCTGAATACATCGAAACTTCTTCACCATCATGGATAAGCTTATCTTTAAATATCCATTTGTTGTCCTTAGCAACTGAAAGATAAAAAGCTGTATATCCACTATGTCCATGAAAAACAAACACTGTATCATCTTTTTCAATTATCTTTATTATAGGATGATCAGTTTCTGTAAAAGAATCATTCCCTAGTTGCTCATTCACTGTTAAAATTTCTATCTCTCCTGGAGCTGCTAAGCTTTCCACAATACCAGAAATCACTGATTCAAAATCTATCGCCATATTAATAGGATTCACATCAGCATATTCATTTAATTCTTCTACTATATCTTGAACATTAAAAGATTCCGGAAACACTTTGGAATCTATAGCTTCTTGAACTTTTCGTTCTTGTTCTTCTTCGGATAAGTCATTCCAATATATCTCTTTTTCCTCACTTTTACTTTCAGCTGTTACCGGAGTTTTGCCACTTTCACTATTATCCGCGTCAGATTTCTCTTCATCTCCACATGCTGCTAGGAAAGTAATTAGTGTAAACGCTAGGATTAAATAAAACTTTTTCAATAATTGCACCCCTCAATATTTTTGTGTAACCCATGAATGAAAGTTATAGACCCTCCTTGTTCTATTCAATAAATTTATATTTAAGGACACGCGTTAATAGGTCTTTTAACGTGAATCTTTTGATATACAAAGTTCTAGTTAATTTTGAAATATGATTTTGTTTAAGGTTATATGAACATATCAGACTAATAAATAAACTTATAATGGTTAATTCTATATGATTACATAAACTTCCTTCTTCCTTTATTTTTAATTTGGCTATGTTAAAGGTAAAGGCAGATTTATAGTTAAATATTATGGTGACACGTACTCTACATCTGATTAATTAAATTCACCTCAACTGGATATTTATGTTAAAGCGGGAACAAGTATATGAAGGTTTACACTTAAACTAACGCACAGTTTAGTGCAAGAAAGAGAATAGTTTGGTCGTTTAAATTAGTAGTAATTATTAATTGGTTTTATGGTATAATTAGGGAAAATACATCATCCAAGGTGAACGTAAATGAAAAAAATTAATCCTATAATATTATTATTTGTTATTGCTGTGGGGGTTTATGTTGGTTTAAGTATTAATAATGAGCCAACAACAGAACCATCAAAAGATGAAACTGAGGTTACTCAAGTGAAAAAGGAGGAACAAAAGGAACAAAATATACAAATATCTGAACCAAATTATCAAACTGTTTATTCTATTGAAAAAAGGTACGATGGCGGAATATCTTATTATGTATTATTAGATCCTGTGGATTTAAATAATCCTACTTTTATTGATAATGTGAAATACATAACTAACAAGTTAGTTAGTGAAAAAGGAAAAAAGACTTCAATTGAATTTTTCGATGATAAAAATGCATTAGAATTATCATACAAACAATATGGTGACCTATCGTTAGGTAGAACATTAACCGAAAATGAAAATTCATGGCAAGGAATTCATTATATTGCTGGTTATTCTGGTGAACTTGAAACTGATCTTTATTTGAATACTTTATATTTATTTCCTTCTGCCTCTTCTGATCACCCACAGGTTGGAAAATACGTTTCGATAATGGAGTATAATCCAGAATAACTATAAAATTAAAATGGGCTTGGAGAAAATATCCCCTTATATTTTATGTGTATTTTGAATCACCCTTTACCTATAACACATGCAAATAATAAACCACCTTCCATTAATCTGGTTGGTGGTTTTCTTGTTGCTTATTTAATTCAACACGATCGATTATTTCACATAATTCAGCTGTTGCGTTTAGCTCTGTCTCTGACATGTTTAGTAACCAATCCAAGAACCCCATAACTGATTCTTTCGAGTATTTTTCAATCATCGCATCAATTTTACTATCTAGTTCTATTTCTTTTGCTTTTTCCAAATTACTCACTCCATAACAAATTTAAACTTTAGTGCACGGTTGTTTCTTCATCAACTGTACCCATCATCAATAGTAATTCTAGTGCTGACATATTAGGTAAATGTTCCAAAAATAACATTGCCTCTACCGAACTATGAAAAGTAAATGTTTGCAGTTCCTTTTTTACTTCAAATAAATCCTTAATTTTCTCTAATTGATAAAATCTAATGTTAGGTGTTCCATTCATATTTTCACCCATGATTAAGATTCCTAAACCATTGACTACGGGACTTTCAATTAATTGAATTAGTTCCATTGATTCTAGGTATATTGGCAAATTTATATTTAACAT
>DGOU01000199.1:1615-3590 GCA_002390165.1 Lutibacter sp. UBA4458 | reverse complement strand
ATTGCCAGAAGGAATTGTGCAAGCTGCTGTAATAAAAAGAGGCGATTTTAATGATGTTTTAGTGCTAAAAAAAGATGAAAACTTTTTTGAAAACAAAACCGCAACTATTGCAACCGGAAGCCTAAGAAGAAAAGCACAATGGCTACATAGATACCCAAATCATACCATTACTGGTTTACGTGGTAACGTAAATACACGATTACAAAAGTTAGCAGATAATGATTGGGATGGCGCAATTTTTGCCACAGCAGGCTTAAAGCGATTAAAAATTCTGCCTGAGGGCAACGTGAAATTAGATTGGATGCTTCCTGCACCAGCTCAAGGAGCAGTAATGATTGCTGCTTTAAGTAAAAATGAAGAGATTCTTGAAATTTGTAAAGAAATTAATCACGAAGAAACCGAAAAATGCGTTACCATTGAACGTCAGTTTTTAGAAGTTTTAGAGGGTGGTTGCACAGCACCAATAGGCGCTTTGGCAGTTTTAAGAGACGATAAAATAAAATTTAAAGGCGTTTTATTTAGTCCTGATGGAAAAAATAAAATTGAATTTTTTAAAGAAGTAGAGGCTAACAATGTTAGTGATTTAGGAGAATATGCAGCAAATTATATTTTAGAACGAGGAGGAAAAAAATTGATGCGTAAGATGGAAGTGGTAGAAAAAGAAATTCAAGTTTTTTCTACCAAAACACTTTCCGTTGAACAAGTAAAAGCTCTAAATTCTAATATTGGAGTTACTATGAGCGATTTTATAACGGTTAGAAATAATCGTTTAAAAAAGATAGTGGTTAAAAATCCAATTGAAAATGTGCTAATAACGAGCCAAAATGCAGTGGAAGCATTGTTAACTAATTTTGATAAATTAGAACTAAATTTTAATAATATTTATTGTGTTGGAAGAAGAACCAAACGATTAATAGAAAATAAAATTGGTAAAGTTGCACATTCTGAAAATTCAGCTGAAAAATTAGCAAAGTATTTAGTTGAAAAATTAAATAAAAAAGAAATTACTTTTTTTTGTGGTGATAAAAGAAGAGATGAATTACCAACCACTTTAGAAAAAAATGATATTATCCTAAATGAAATAATTTGTTATCAAACCTTGTTAACACCTAAAAAAGTGGAAGAGAAGTATAAAGGATTGCTATTTTTTAGTCCTTCTGGTGTTCAAAGTTATTTAAAAGATAATAGCAAAACCGATAAAGTAGCTTTTTGTATAGGAGAAACAACGGCATTTGAAGCAAAAAAACATTTTGAAAAAGTTGAGGTAGCAAAAACTCCAACAGTAGAAAATGTATTAAATTTAGTAAATACGTATTTTAAATAAATCTAAAAATTATACTATGTTTAGAACAAGACGACTTAGAAAAACTGAAAACATAAGACGATTAGTTAGAGAAAATAAGCTTTCTGTAGATGATTTAATTTATCCGTTGTTTATTGAAGAAGGCGAAAATATTGAAACTGAAATAGTATCAATGCCAGGGATTTATCGATTTTCTTTAGATAAAATCTCTAAAGAATTAGATGAGGTAGTGGCATTAAATATACCAGCCATTTTACTTTTTGGAATTCCTGCTCTTAAAGATGAAGAAGGTTCAGAAACTTGGAATGATGAAGGAATTATGCAAAAAGCAGTTCGTTTTATTAAAAAGAATTATCCAAGTTTATATGTAATAACAGATGTTTGTTTTTGTGAATATACCAGCCATGGTCATTGCGGAATTATCCATGATAATGATGTGGATAATGATGCAACATTGCCAAACATTGCCAAACAAGTAATAGCTCAGGCAAAAGCTGGGGTTGATATGGTTGCACCATCAGGAATGATGGACGGAATGGTACAAACTATTCGCGAAGCATTAGATAATACAGGGTTCCCAAATATTCCTATAATGTCATACGCAGTTAAGTATTCATCCGCATTTTATGGTCCTTTTAGAGATGCAGCAGATTCTGCGCCAACTTTTGGAGA
>DGOU01000199.1:0-1514 GCA_002390165.1 Lutibacter sp. UBA4458 | reverse complement strand
TTATCGTATTTAGATATTATAAGAGATGTTAAAAATAATTTTGATAGACCGGTGGCAACGTACAATGTTAGTGGAGAATACGCCATGATTAAAGCTGCTGCCCAAAAAGGATGGATTGATGAAGAACGAGTTATGATGGAGGCATTACTATCTATGAAAAGAGCCGGAGCAGATATCATTATTACCTATTTTGCAAAAGACGTTGCAAAAGTATTGATGAGAAAATAAAAATTTGTTGAGTAGAGAAATGAGATTGATCACTGAACGGAGTCAAAGTGATATATGATTTCAACTCCCCTTAATCACCAAAAAATAGAATTATGAAATTAGAAAAATCACTAGAACTTTATACCCGAGGTAAAAAACACTTAGTTGGAGCAGTAAATTCTCCTGTTAGAGCTTTTAAATCTGTTGGAGGTGTCCCAATTTTTATTGACCATGCAAAAGGAAGTAAAATTTATGATGTTGATGGGAATGAATATATAGATTTTGTATTGTCCTATGGTCCAATGATTTTAGGGCACAGAAATCATTATGTAGAAAAAAGCATAAAAAAATATTTAAGAAACGGATACACATTTGGAGCTTCTACAAAAGGGGAAATTATTTTAGCAGAAATGGTTTGTGATGTTTTTCCTGGAATGGATAAAGTTAGATTTGTAAATTCAGGAACGGAAGCTGTTTTAAGTGCTATTCGATTAGCACGCGCTTTTACAGGAAAAGATAAAATTATAAAATTTGCAGGCTGTTATCACGGGCATTCGGATGCATTATTGGTTGCTGCTGGTTCTGGTTTAGCAACGTTAAGTATTCCTGGAAGTAAAGGAGTCCCTGAAGATGCTGTAAAAAACACTCTAATTGCTGAATATAATAATATTGACAGTGTTGAAAAGCATTTAGCTGAAGATAATAATATTGCTGCCATTATAATAGAACCTATTGCTGGTAATATGGGAGTTGTTTTGCCAACAAAAGAATTTATTGAAGAATTAAAAGAATTAACAAAAGCCAGTGGTGTATTATTAATTGTGGATGAAGTTATGACAGGGTTCCGATCTCAATTTGGTGGTGCTCAAGAATTGCTAGGTGTTGTTGCGGATATTACATGTTTAGGTAAAGTAGTTGGTGGAGGTTTTCCTGTTGGCGCTTATGGTGCGCGTAATGAAATTATGGAAATGGTTTCTCCTTTAGGAGATGTTTATCAAGCAGGAACATTATCAGGAAACCCAATTGCAATGGCTTCAGGTATTGCCACTTTAAAAGAATTAAAAAAGCAAAATCCATATAAAGATTTTGAAAAAACAGCTGCTTTTTTAGAACGAGTTTTATTAGCTGCTGCAAAAGAAAACGGAATTGATGTTCAAGTAAATAGGTTTGGGTCTATGCTTAATGCATTTTTTACTAAAGAAAAAGTAGTAGATTTTAAATCTGCTCAAACCAGTGATACCAAAAAGTTCAAAACATTTTTTTGGAAAATGATGGAAAATGGTGTGTTTTTACCACCATCACAATTT